>JAYVUR010000189.1:0-7365 GCA_043787715.1 Candidatus Melainabacteria bacterium | reverse complement strand
ATCGCGAGCCATCGAAGATGGCGTGGCGATCCATTCTGTGGCAGCATAGGGATCCTTTCGTGCTCAGGATGGAATAAAATGCTAAGTCAAATACTACGCGATGAAATATTACCCTTAGTCCAAAAACCCGGACAATACCTTGGCATAGAACAAGGCGCAGCACGTAAGGATTGGGACTCTGCCAAGTCACGCATGGCAATAATATATCCGGATCTTTATGAACTGGGCATGTCTAATTTTGGCACCAAGATTCTTTACAGCATCGTAAATGCGCATCCCGACTATCTCTGTGATAGAGCTTACGCGCCCATGGCTGATATGGAAGCTATACTGCGCCAGCGCAATATTCCACTTTGGGCTTGGGAAAGCACTAGAGCACTTAAAGAGTTTGATTTTATAGGCTTCTCACTAGGCTACGAGCTTTGCTACACTAATGTGCTCAATATCATAGACCTTGCACAGATACCACTACACAGTAAGGATCGCAATCTCTCTCACCCACTGATATTCGCTGGGGGACCAGCAGTACACAACCCAGAACCGATGGCGGACTTCATGGATTTCTATCTTATTGGTGATGGCGAGGATCTTATTACTGAAATTCAAGACTGCTTAGTTAAGTGGCGTGATACTGAACACTTTTATGGTCATTCTGAGCGAAGCGAAGAATCCCCTAGTGGCAGCACAGGGATTGCCACACTTGCTTCGCAGGCTCGCAATGAGCTACTACTAGCCCTCGCACAAATCCCTGGAGTCTATGTGCCTAGTCTTTATCAGCCGGATGCTAGTGCTAATTATTTACCAAGACCAATTAATGACGCGCCCCTACGCGTGCGCAAGCGCATAGTTCAACTCGAAGATCGCAACCAACCGACCAACTCACCCATCGCGCACATAAGTACAGTACAAGACAAGCAGGTAATGGAGATACGTCGCGGTTGTGACAGAGGTTGCCGCTTCTGTCAGGTCGGCTATGTCTATCTGCCAGTGCGTGAGCGCAGTCCAGAGGATCTCTTGAGACTTAGTACTGAAGCTATCAAGAACACAGGTAATGATAGTTACACAATGCTCTCACTATCAGCCAGCGACTATACTTGCCTTACCGAAACGGCTAAAGCTCTAAATGATAATCACGCGCCCGCTGGAGTCTCTATGTCTATGCCAAGTCAGCGCGCAGATAGGTTTAATGTCGAGATGGCTGAAGAAGTACAGCGTGTACGCAAATCTGGCATGACCTTCGCACCAGAAGCTGGCACTGAGCGCATGCGCAAAGTCATCAACAAAGGTCTGAGCCAAGAAGATATTTACAAAGCTATACGCGGCAGCTATGAAGCAGGCTGGAGCCACATCAAGCTCTACTTCATGATCGGCTTACCGACTGAGACTGACGAGGATCTTGACGGCATAGTAGATATACTGAGCTGGGCAGCGAATATGGCAGAAGATGTCAGACGTGAAGAACGGGCGCGCGCTCACTTAGCTCGCGAACTGGGTGAAGAATATCGTGGCAAGAATTATAAGCCACTTAATCTAACTTGTACTATTTCGACTTTTGTCCCTAAGACTTTCACCGCATTTCAATATTACGGTCAATGCAGTCAAGAAGAATTTAAACGCAAACATAAACACCTTAAGGATGCTATCTACGCACGCAAACTCAAGCGCATAGTCAAGCTCAATTGCACCGACCCTGAGATAGCCTTGCTTGAAGCCGTTATGTCGCGTGGTGATAGGCGCTGGGGAGCAGTGATAGAGAAGGTTTGGCAGGCAGGCTCGCGTATGGATTCCTGGGCAGAGAATATGGATCTCACTAAATGGTCTAAAGCTGCTAGTGAATGCGGGCTTGATCTTGAAACAGAGGCTTACCATCAACGCAAACCATATGAACCTAATTGTTGGGAAGTTTTGGATCTGGGTTTTACTGATAAGTTTTTCCCTGATGAATGGCAGAAGTCTCTTGATGCTGCAGAGACTGAAGCTTGCACCGAGAATAAATGTCATGCTTGCGGAGTCTGTTTCAGGCTAGATACTAAGAACGTCGTCACCTATGATCGCTCTGATAATAATCCTTATGTTACCGAGATAGATATAGAAAAACGTAAAATGAGTTGTGCAACTATGGGCGCTGATATCATTGCGAATAGAACAGAGCAAGCTATAATTCCTGCACTCACGCTGGCAGCGCAGAAACGTGACGTCAGTCACGTTTCTGCTATACCGAGCGAAGCGAAGTATCCCCATGCTGCCACGAAGGGATCCTTCGCGCTTCGCGCTCAGGATGACAAAACACAGCCTCGCAGCGACGGTGGCTCCCGCCAATACGACAAGTCGGATACTTATAAATACAGATTGGTCATAACTAAAATGGGTGATCTTAAGTTTATAGGCAATTTGGATTTCCAAAAATTATTTGAGCGGGCATTACGTAAGACGGGATTAGCACTAGTGCACTCGCAGGGCTTCAATCAACGAATTAAGATAAGCTGGGGTCAGGCTTTGGGGTTATTTATTCAATCAGAATGGGAATATATAGATTTAGAGCTAGCCCAAAGCTTTAGCAATTTAGAAGATTTACGAGAAATTCTAAACCACCAGCTGCCAGAACAAGCTAGAATAAGGTTTGTTGAGGCGCTTAAGCCAGAAGGCAGCAGCTCAATCAACAAAGTTTTAGAGCTAAGTTACAGAGCAAAACTAATCAGTCCTGATAGACTGCCAGACTCGCTGGATCTTACAGGCAAACTAGATAGCCCAAGCCTAGCTCGAATCGTAGAAATGAAAATTTTAGCAGCAGATGAAATTGCACTAAGAGTGAAACCGCAAATTAAAGTGGCTAATATTCTTAGCGCGCTAATTCCTGAGGCGAAGTGGCAACTAACCAAGACTGAACAAAAACTTGAACAGCCAGTGTTAGTAGCGTAATAAAATTTTCAAATTAAAAAAGCAAGCCTCGCCTTGCACAAATATAAGGATAAATATATGCGTTCATTAGTAATATCAGAATTCGACAAAATAGCAGCACTGCTAGAAGATGGCAGGGCACTGGATTTCCTCATCTCCAAACATGAGTACGGGGTAGGTGATATCTACACCGTAAAAGTAGAGAACATTATGCCAGCCATCGATGCCGTCTTCGTTAAATTAGAAGATGGGCGCATGGGTTTCCTGCATGCCAATGACGTACCCGGTAGCGGCAATCTTTTCGACAGAGTCTACCCAGGGCAGAAGCTCTTAGTACAAATCGTCAAAGAACCTACTGGCAAAAAAGGTCCACGCGTCAACTTAAGTATTAGTATCCCCGGGAGGTATTTTGTACTTAGTAACGATAGTAGTGGTATCGCTATTAGCCGTAAAATCGCAGAAGGTGCTGAGCGTAACCGTCTCAAGTCTATAGCCAATCTCATGAAGCCAGAAGATATTGGGCTAGTCATACGCACCGAAGCCTCTGGTCATAGTCAAGAAGAACTAGAAGAGGATTTTGTTAGCCTTTGGGAGCGCTGGAAAAATGCAGTTGACAAGCATGAACGCAACAATGAGCCGGGACTAATATATAAAGAACAAGATTTCCTATATTCTACATTGCGTGATTTCTTCAACAGTGGTGTCGATGAGATTATCGTTGATACGATGCAAGGTAAATACCGTGCCGAAGAATTTCTCAAAGGCTGGACCGGAAGAGAAGTAATAGTTAAACACCTAGAACAAGAACGTGTGCTTTCTGATTCCGGTGTTGAAGCTGAATTGCGCAATTGTCTATATAATCGTGTTGACTTGCCAAGTGGTGGATATATTATTATTCAAACCACAGAAGCTCTTACGTCTATCGACATCAACTCTGGTCGTTTCACTAGTAGTACTACACTGCGCGAAACTGTACGCCGCACCAATATGGAAGCTGCTATAGAGATTGCTAGACAAATGCGCTTACGTAATATAGGTGGCATGATTATCGTAGATTTCATTGATATGAGTAATCGCATGGATCGAATCACAGTGATGGAGACCATGGAGACAGCTCTTAAAACCGACAAAGCTAAACCACAATTAGGGCAGCTTTCTGATTTATGCCTAGCAGAGATTACCCGCAAACGTTCTGGACAAGCACTCTCTGAGATATTTGGTAAACCATGCTCACATTGTGAAGGCATGGGCGTGAACTTCTACTTAAGAGGTACTGAGCGCAAACACAGCCATCAACAAAGCAGCAATCAAAGATATAACAACCAACGCGACAATCGTAATCGCGACAGACGCGACAGAGATAGACGTGATCGTGACGAGCGTGGTGGACGAGCTAATGATGATCGCAATGAGCGTAATCGTGATGATCGTGGAGAGCGCAGTCGTGATGACCGTAGCCAGGACGATCGTACTGAGCGTGGCGGTCGTGATGACCGCAGTAGAGACGATCGCGCTGAGCGTAGTGGTCGTGACGATCGTGGCGAACGCGGTGGTGAACGCAGTGCTGAGCGCAACGATAGACGTGATGATCGTGGTGGTCGCAATGATAGACGTGATCGCAACAGAGATCGCGGACGAGATAGACATCATAACCGTGGTGACCGTGATAGACAGCAAGGCTGGAATAAACCAAGTGGCGAAACCGATCCGCAAGCAGTTCTTACTACTGAATTTGCAGCAAGTCCTGCCTCTAGTCCGGTTGAAGCACCTGAACCAATACAACGTGATCAAGTGCAGGAATCCCAAGCCACTAGCGAAGGTGGGAGCGAAGCTAAAGATGATCGCAACAAGCAAGTTCGTAGACTGCGCAACTCTAAGACTTTGCAGAAGCTAAGAGATAGACAGAAACGTGGACCAGCAGCAGCTAAATCTGAGGTGGCGCCTACGGCTCCCTCCGAACCTAGCGAATAGTTAAAACGCTACAATTATCTCAATGATTAAACAAGGGCTAATCAATATGTCTTTGGCTAATGTCAGTGCAGCAGCTACTGCACTTGGCAATCCGCAGGATAGCTTCAAATCAATCCACGTAGCTGGCACCAACGGTAAGGGTTCAGTCTGCACTTGGCTGGAATTGATGTTTATGGCTAGTGACGCTTCGCAATGCGGGGTCGCAATGACAGAACAGGCGTCATTGCGACAGCGAGCCGAAGGCGTGGCTGGAAGCAATCCATTACGCATAGCAAAATATATCAGTCCTCATTTAATCAACGTAACTGAAAGAATCTCCGTTAATGGCAAGGACATCAGCCAAAAAGATTTCGATGCACTATGGTTTGAACTCTATGGTGGAACTTATGACACAGACGCTTATCGGAGCGAGATCACTCAACCAGGAGCGCGGTTATTTGGTCAATCACCTACCGAGTTCGAAAAACTAACTCTGCTAGCATTCGAATGGTTTAAACGATCACAAGTAGATCTGGCAATTATTGAAGTAGGACTTGGCGGTAGGCTAGATGCCACTAACATTATTAGCCCAGAGCATTGCCTAGCTACAGCTATAACTAATATAGGATTGGATCACCAAGAATATCTGGGCAATACTATTGAAGAAATCACTAAAGAAAAACGTGGAATACTTAAACCACGAGTGCCGCACTTCGAAGGCATGCTCACTGGCGCAGAACCTAATGGTGAAGAAGGGTCTAACTATCTACTTGCTAAACAGATTTATTTACATCTATCAGACAACAGTGTCATCCTGAGTGCGAAGCGCGAAGGATCTATTAGTGAAAGTCCGGGGGTCCTTCACTACGTTCAGGATGACGTTCGCTGCGCGGCTCGCAATGCCAGCTACAAGGAGCTAGCACCACTATTCCGCAGCCGCTACCGTGGCCGCTTCGATGAAAGTATCCCTGGCTTAATACTTGATGGGGCACATAATCCGGATGGGGCAGCCCAGTTAAATAAATATCTAAGGGCTAGGCAGATAGGCAAGAAAAAAATCTGGCTCATAGCAATGCTTGATAAAGACTATAAAACTTACTTAGATAATTTATTTGGTGGGCTAGTTGCAGCAGAAGATATAGTTATACTTACTGAGATAAATAATTATAGATCCACCTCAGCTACCAAGATTAAAGAATATATACGTACGATATACCCAGATTTGCGAATTTTCAAACAAGAATCAATCAAAGATGCTTGGCAATTAGCTTCCAGCTACAGCCATAAAGACAGATTAATTATAACTACTGGATCACTGTATCTCTGCGGAGAGATATTGTCAATCAAGTCATCATTACCAGGATAGCAAAGTTTCAATTATGCTAAATGGATTACTTCGCCTTCCGCAATGACAAACAAAGATATAATAATTCTATGACACAAGACAACGGCTCTACAGATAGGTTTGGTTATGAATGGAGTAATTACACTGAAATAATTCCAGAATACGAACTGCAGTTTCTTAAATGGGTAGCTCCTTTAACTAAAGAAAATTTTAAAGGTAAATCAGTATTAGACGGTGGCTGCGGCATAGGACGTAATTCATATTGGCCTCTGACCTACGAGGCAAGCTCAGTAACTGCTTTTGATTTTGATCCACGTACGGTAGAAGTGGCTCGTAAAAATTTAGCCAACTATTCTAATGCCATAGTTGAATACAATTCACTCTACCAAATTAACTATGAGAATCAATTTGATATTGCTTTTTCTATAGGGGTAATACACCATCTTGAATTCCCCGAGCGTGCAGTCGCTAACCTGGTGCGCGCAGTTAAACCGGGCGGACGAGTGCTAGTCTGGGTTTACGGCTACGAAACGAATGAATGGATAGTTCGCTATATCAACCCCATTCGCAGAGTAACTTCTAAGCTACCTATTTGGGTAACACACCTTCTATCTAATCTTTTCACCGTACCATTGTATCTCTACGTCAAACTGATTCCGCAGCGTCATGCCTATATGAAACAAATATCCCAGTTTGAGTTCTGGCATACTCGCAGTATAGTTTTCGATCAGCTACTACCTAAAATAGCTAATTACTGGAAGCGCGAAGAAGCAATGGCGCTATTCAATGGACTTAGTGTGCGCGATATCACAGCTCATCAGGTGAATGAGAATTCGTGGACCATTATTGCTACTAAGGTTTAGGACAAACTATTGATTAAAGTCCATGCTAGGTTCAAGTAAATTAAGCAAGCCCAGCCGGCTTCAAACCAAAAAATAATCCTAACGCAGCCGAACTTGCTAGAAAAATAATCGCAAAAAACCAAGTCAGATTATCGAGCTTGTCATCAGCACTAGTGCGCACTCCCTTGAAGTGACCAGCAGAAGAACCTATAGAGCCTAGTCCTTCGGATTTAGGTTCGTGGATAAGAATAAAAAATGCAGTGATAATACCACTAAGAACCTGTGCCGTAAGTAATATATTAAACATCAGCTTACATTCTAGCGCATCAA
>JAYVUR010000188.1:0-5007 GCA_043787715.1 Candidatus Melainabacteria bacterium | reverse complement strand
CAAAAGCAGAAAAAAGCCGCTCTAGACGCCACTTATCACGAAATAGTCATTAGAAATTCACTCAAAATCCCAACTTAAGATATTCGTGATTTAGCCCTGCGCCGTAAATTGTCAAGACGGTTTGATTGCGGAGGAATTTGGGTATAGCAAGAACTATAACCTATAATAAGCATAGGTTATAGTTTAAGAAATGCCATCTCGTGCTACCAGCCTCCCTAAACTACTTAAGGCCAAAAACACGGTTTTTAGCCCGGAGGAGCTTAGTATTTTGTGGGATGAAACTCGGCGCCCTAATTTATATCAGAAGCTTAGACTTTATAGCCGCTCGGGTAGCATCTACCAAATCAAAAAAGGTTTTTACGCCAAGGACCAAGATTATCAGCGCGAGGAGTTCGCGAATAAACTTTATAAACCATCTTACGTTAGCTTGAATACGGTTCTTGCCCGCGAGGGAGTGATATTTCAATACGATAGTAGGATTTATTCGGCGAGCTATCTTAGCCGTGAGCTTAACATTGATAGCCAAGGCTATATCTACAAGCGTATCAAGGAAGAAATCTTACTTAACCCCAAGGGGCTTATTAATACAGGCACATATTGGCTGGCATCTAAAGAAAGAGCTTTTCTTGATGCTTTGTACTTGTATAAGAATTTTTGTTTTGATAATTTGAGTTCAATTAACTGGGATTATTGTTTTGAGCTGGTAAGCATCTACGGCTCAAAAGCATTAGAGAAGCGGCTTAAGGAGTACCATAGTATTTATGCTGGATAAAACATTGCACCGTAAAATAATGTTTCAAATCCTCAAAGATATTTATGAGGAACCGCGACTAGCATCTGTGCTTGGCTTTAAGGGTGGCACGGCATTATATTTCCTTTATGGGCTTAATAGATTCTCTGTAGATTTGGATTTTGATTTGCTCGATAAGACTAAACTTGAAGAAACCTTTCAGCTGATATGTAATATTGCCAAGCGTTACGGCGAACTGAGAGATCATGCTGTTAAGCATTTCGGCTGTATGATAGTGCTCTCTTATAAGTCCGGCTTGAGACAACTTAAAATAGACGTGTCGCAAAGACAATTTACTAATAGCTATGAAATTCAGAATTACTTGGGTATTAGTGTAAACATGATGAAAATGGAAGATATTTTTGCTAATAAGCTTATAGCCCTTACTGATCGCAAGCATTTTGCGCCGCGTGATGTTTTTGATATTTATTTTCTAGCTAGGGGTGATTTTACTATTAATGAGAACGCCATCAAAGAGCGCACAGGACTGAGTTTGGCTGAGCAGCTAGAGCGTGCTATTGCTGTTATTGAGAGTTCTAACCCGGCGCTTTATCTACCGGCGCTTGGTGAACTGATAGAGCCTAAGCAACATCATTGGGTGCGTGAAAAACTACAGCAAGAAGCTATAACTGCTTTAAAGTTTAGACATTCTTGCTTCTAGTTATTCTTTTTGCAATAAAAAATCAGCTAAACCAATACAGGCAATACCATTAGCATCCTTACTATTAAAAGTATGATCCATGGTTATAAGATATTTGGGATAGTGATCTGCAATACTTGCAAGCGGACTAAGCTCTCTTGCAATCGTCTCCTCGGAATTTAGCTGATAACAAACTTGGATATATAATTTTTCTTCTCCTTTATGAGCGATAAAATCTACTTCTTGCTCGCTTAACTCGCCGACATCAACTTTGTAGCCGCGGCGCAGGAGCTCTACGTGAACGACATTTTCTAAAATCCCTGAGATATCAAGATTTTTAAATCCAAGCACGGCGTTCTTAAGCCCATGATCTGCTAGAAAATATTTTTCTTTGAATTCGAAATATCTTTTACCTTTAATGTCGTAGCGCAGGGCTTTATTTAGCAGAAACGAACTTTCTATATAGCGCAAATAGTTCTGCATAGTATCTACCCCAACTTTAATACGTTGTGATTTGAGGTATTTGGCGATAGCATTGGCTGAAAATATATTACCAAGGTTATCCATGGCATATTTAATAACTCGATCAAGTAGAGCAAGATCGCGTATTTGGTATTTGCTAACTATGTCTTTTAGTACAACCGTGTCATAGATTGCTCTTAAGAAGGGGAAAACAGCCTCATCATTGAGCGGTAGCAGGTGCAGAGCTGGAAAACCACCGTAACGCAAATATAGTCTAAGTTCTTCAGCAATTGAACCTTGATTTTGCTGGCGAAAATCCAAGAACTCTTTAAAGCTCAGAGGATAAATATTAAACTCTATATATCGTCCTGATAAATATGTCGCCAGTTCGGAAGCTAGTAGATTAGCATTAGAGCCGGTGATATAAATATCAGAATCTTCTTGCGCAAATGTGGATCGCAAAGTTTTTTCCCATTCTTCTATATCTTGAATTTCATCAACAAAAATATAGTTCTTGCAGCCCTGCTTCTGTTCTTTGAAATAATTTGCAATATAGTTATTAAGGTCCTGATAATTTTTAATGTGATCGAAATCCAAAGACTCTTTATTGATGAAGCAGATCTGTGAATCTTGAACACCCCGCTCTTTTAACTCTGTGATAATTTGTTTGAGAAAATAACTTTTACCGGAGCGGCGAATACCAGTGATTACTTTAATCATTGGCCCGTTGATAAAAACCTTGATTTTATTGAGGTATTCTTGCCTTAAGATCATCGGTATAGTATGGGATATATCCTATATTATACCCAGTTGGTGGGCAAAATATGGGAGGTATCCTATACTTTGCCCTATTTCGACCCTAAATATGGGATATAGCCAATATTGCTAACCCCCCACCGCCGGCACATCCATCTCAGTGCCTATAGTTTCCATTACTTGGATATTGAAATCTGGTGATAATTCTGCGTAGCTAAGTATATGTACGTGCGGGTCGAACTGTTCTATTAGCCTGAACAATGGTAGGCGCAGGGCTGGACCGCAGATGAGCACTGGTCTGCGTTCGGCTTGCTCAAGGATACGGCGCGAAGCGTTAGAGACAAGAGTCACTAAGTTTTGAATTTGCTTGGGCTCTAGAACTAGAACCATACTATTATCGACTTTCTGTAGAGACTGCTCTAGACGCTGCTCCCAGCTTGGATGAAAAGCCATCGCAGGCAGCTGCCTGTCTGGGGTTGAGAACTCTAAACAGATTTGTCTGCCTAATGCTACACGTAATTTTTCTGATAATATATCTGGGTCTTTAATACCGACAGTAAGGTCTTCAAGCTTCTCTAAGAGGTAGTGAATATCACGAATAGAGACGCGCTCTTTAAGTAGGTTCACTACCACTCTGCGCATATCACCCAGCGACAGCGCGCCCGGCACTAGATTATCTACTAGCTGCGGGTCGCTTTGTTTTACTGTATCAAGAACTTTACGCACGTCTGATTTTTCAAGCAGGTCATCTATGTTTTTGCGCACAACTTCAGCGACGTGAGCGGTAACTACGCGCACCGCTGGCGCTGCTGGTCTATCCCAGTCTATCTGTTCTAAGTATTCTGGATCTACCCAATAGCCTGCTTCCTGCAAGGCTGGCTCCCAGCCCGGCATTGAGCCTGGCGGCGCTTCAGAATAAATATTATCCCAGTCTTCGCGCAGTATTAGCATCTTATTAGCGTAAATCTCTGAACTGGCGACAGTAGTATCGCGAATTACCACGCGGTACTCGTTCGGTCCTAAGCTCGGCGCGTCCATAATACGCACTGAAGGAAGTATGTAACCAAGGTTAAGTGTTAGTTGGTGACGCAAGCTCGCTATCTCAGGAACTAGCGTACCGCCACGACCGGGATCTGCAATATCAAGAAGATTAGCCCCCACCCAAATAGCAAGCTTATCTACTTCGAGTAGAGAGTACATCATCTCTGGCGTTGCGCGCGGAGCGCCAGAGCTATCGACATTTTCGTCTATCTCCATGCCAGTATCCATTGGCTTAGCATCACCGCCAGCAGCTTTCTTAAAGAGAAAGAAAGCAAAAGAGCCAAGACTAGTAGCTAGTGTCAAAAGTACTGGGGTGGGCATTCCTGGCAGCATTGCAAAAATAACTAGAAGCGCGGCGCCAACCACGAAGGCGCTTGGCTTAGCCATTAATTGCTGTGCGATATCCTGACCGAAGCTATCAGCCGTAGAACCAGCGCGAGTAACGATTACACCAGTTGCAATAGAAAGAACCAGCGCAGGAATAATACAAGAAATCGCATCACCAATAGTAAGAATGATGTACTTGTTGGCTGCCATCTCGAAAGTCAGACCCTTCTGGGTCATACCAATAGTTAGACCAGCGATTATATTTACGATAGTAATAATGATGCCGGCGATAGAATCGCCTTTAACGAACTTCGAAGCACCATCCATAGATCCGAAAAAAGCAGATTCGCGCTCTACCTCGGATCGTTTTTCTTTGGCCTGTTCGCTGCTGATGAGACCCGCATTAAAGTCGGCGTCTATGCTCATTTGTTTACCAGGCATCGCGTCCAAAGCGAATCTAGCACTGACTTCTGCGACACGCTCAGCACCTTTGGTGATAACCATAAACTGCACTATAGTAATGATGACGAAAATAATAATCCCGACGACGATATTGCCGCCCGCAACGAACTGCCCCATGGCTTCTACTAGTTCACCGGCTTCGCCATTCAGTAGTATAGACCTGGTAGTAGCGATATTCAGAGATAGCCTGAACATAGTTGCAAGCAAGAGGAAAGTTGGTAAAGCGGCGAAGTCTAGGGGGCGTGAGATGTAGAGAGAAATACCAATACCAATCACCGCTAAAGTAATATTCAGCGAGATATATAAATCCAGCAGGATCGGCGGAAGCGGCACAATGATAATCAGGATTATCCCGAATACCAATGCACCGACCATCAGCTCTGATATTTTTAGGCCACGCAGCATCTATTTGATTGTATTGAAGCCAGGTTAAGACTTTACTAAGACCCACCCCGCTCCATATAGTAATTAAGCCCGGAAAGACCTTAGATTTTGCACTCTTGGCTGAAAGCACAAAAACGTGACTTAC
>JAYVUR010000187.1:0-4032 GCA_043787715.1 Candidatus Melainabacteria bacterium | reverse complement strand
CTGAAAAGCCTATCTTGAGGCCGATTCTTCATGCGCTAGCCTTGCTTAAATCTCGTATAAGAGGGCACTTAGAGTGCTTGCTTCCAGTTGCAGAGCTTTAATGCAAAGATTAAATACCGTTAATTTATCTTAACAGCAGGAACTTTTAACTTACAATAAGACTTGTATGCGACTTGAGACTAGTGGGGTGAATTTTGGTCCCCGCAAGTGTAAAACTCTTTTAAGAGACATAGGGCGAGAACTAAAGCAAATGGAGGCGGACAAGACTCCTCGTATTAGACTTGCCACAGCTCCTATACAAACCAACTTAAGAAATGGTGAGTTGGATGCTGTGCTTAGTCGAGTTTTAGGTGGAACTACAGAAGCAAGAACTAGAGAGCGAGCTAGGCTTAAGCGGTCAGAGCCCCGCCCATGGCAAAAAGGTGATCCTCTTCCAGAACTCAATATATCCGAACGAGAAATTAGATTGTCCAAACTCCAAGACTTACTAAGAAAAAGGCTTGTAGAGCTAGAAGGTGAGAAGGTCTTTGTCCCTGTCACCAAGAATCATACGGCGGGATTTCCAACTAATAAAGATGAGCTAATAGAGTTTTTAATTAGAAGCACCAAGAATAGCTCAGAACATAGTGCTGGTAGTGATATCCAATTGGCTAGCAAGGTCATCAAATATGTTGAAGACACTTTTACTGGTAAGGATTTAGAAGCCTTAAACAGACTTGCACAAAAATTGATGTGCAAAGCTTTAGCTTTTGCTCCGCGCGCAAAAAGGATCCCAAGGACTTCTACCACGACACCGAAACCTTCCCTGCAACCAGTTGCAATTGACAATAGGCATCCTTTAGAGATTTTCGAAAGTAAAATTAGAACAAGATTTCTTGCTCTTCAAAAAGAGCTCGCCCATAATAAGGGTATTACTATTCAAGCTCAAACGCTGATTCAAGCTAATCGTGAACTTGAAGCTAGCATAGAATCCCTGCAAACAAGTCTGGCAGCTTGTAAATCATGGAAGGCGGCAACTAAAATTAGAAATAGAGTGGAAATGCTGCAAAGTCAGCTTGAACATAAGCGAAAAGCTCTTGAGCAAATTGAGTTATTGGCTCAGTCCATGCAAGAGTTCGAGGCTTTGGTAGAAAGCCTTCAGAGCATAAGTCCTCAGCAAAATGCAAGGATCAACTCGATTATTAAAATTCTGCGTCCGCTGGATACTTTGGTTGAAAGTGGAGCTGACCTTCATCGAGCGCTGACACTTTGTTCACTGAAGACCCCTGTTAACCCTCTCTATCTTCCTCTGTATTTGGCTTTAGCTGCTGCTAGTCCAGAAGTAAAAGAACCAACGGCATCCAAGGACAGTCAGCAGATGTCTGCAAAAGATTTAGAAATAGCCCTCCGGTTAATGAAAGAGAAAGCATCTGAATATACTCCTGATGACTGGCGAGCAAGGTTAAATCAACTGGCAAAACAAAGTGGTCTACTTGCAAGAGTAGAAAAATTTAGAGCCGATATTGCGATGCCACACAATTTATGGGCTGCAATACAAAAAACACTATCGCCGTTAAAATTCATAACCTCGGTTTCTCATAACAAGGATTTTAGTGGACTTAATCGTATTAAATCATGGCTCTTTCAGTCTGGCTCCAAACTGAAAGAGGACTTGTCAAAACTTTTTGAAACAGTGGCAAACTATAAAATACGTTTAACCTCATATGCGGAGAGTCTATTTATCGAGTCTAGGACTAAATTTGCAGCAGCAATTAATGGTTCACAGTGGATCAATAATCCTTTGATCAAAGAAGCTAATACTCTGTTTGCTGAATTAGAAGCAGGGATTCAAAGATTGGGAATTAGCCCTAAAGCTGAGGGGTTGAAAGTCAAAGTTTAAACTATGGTAAATGGACTGACGATGGAGGGGTGGGATACTGTTGCAAAGCCAGATGCTAGGGTCTTGCGCGTGAAAGCAGAACCAGAATGCCGCTCACCTAAGCATGCAGCAAAAATTTGGCAGCCCACAAAAGCAACTGGTGCAAGAGAATTGGCGAGAAGTCTGGGTGAAAAGCTAGGTGCTCATTCGGTTAAAAAAGAAGTTAATAGGCTTTTAACTTTTAGTTTTGATGGTCTTATGAATTATGTATCTGGGCTAGAGTCAGCTTTAAGTAACCCTTCTCGCATGGGTAGCTTTAAGCAACTTGTAGATCATTTGTATTCAGTGTTGGAGGTTGTTGACCAAAAAGCAGTACAGTTGGGAAATAAGGCTCAAACAATTCTCAAGAGATGTCAGAGCATTGCTCGGACTCTTGAAGAAGCTACTTCCTAAGCCCCTTCTTATACTTCTCCACTTCCCACTGTCTAATAGCTAGATCTAGCTTCTCTACAGCTCCAGCAGCATCTTGCAAACCTGCTTGCACTATAGTAACTAGCATGTCTTGCATTAGATAGTAAGCAAGCGCTTCTTCTTTTTGTTCGCTGATAACAGATTCTACTACCGGGCAACCTTTTTCGATTAAATAGCGTCCCAGTGGCTTAATATGGTTGCGCAGTAATGATTCATGATTAGATTCATTCTCAATGCTTTTGAAAGCCTCAAGTCCAGTTGCTTGGTTAATATGATCTAGTGCGGGCTTAGCGAAATACACTTGCTCCAGTATAAGTTTGTTACCATCTTTAAGTAGCAGCTCGAGATCTGAGTGGTGATTAACAGTACCAATGCCGGGTACATGCACGGTAGAATCTATGCCAGTCTTGTTAAGCGATTCGCCTTTGAGCTGAGCGCGGAATTTATTTACGGCTTCAAGCGCGTCAGCATAAACCATGCTGTATCTATAAGCGTAATTATGTTTGCGCACTAGCATGATATCGAGCAGTGCTAGTTCGGCTACTGTAGATTCACTAAGTTCGCGTGCGCTAGAAAAATCTTGCCAGCAAGCTTCAGCACCGCGTATCAGCGCATCACTGCTAAGCCCCATCAGTTCAGCACTAAGCATGCCCACCGGCGAGAATAATGAGAACCTACCACCGACGAAAGGATGGTTCTCTAGAACTGGGATAGTGACTGCTTCTGAAGCTTTCGCTTCGATTTCTTTTTTAAGCTCTAAGAGGAAGTTTTTCTTGCCTTCTTGAGCGGGCTCAGTGATAATAACTAATCTCTTGGCGAAATTCGCTAGCACCTCAGCTTCAGCTCCGCCACTAGCTTTACCTAGCGACTTAGCTAGGTAATTAATAATAGTACTGGTGTTGCGTGTCACTTCATCAGTGCTACCTGATTTAGAGATGACGATGAATAAGGTTTTATCAAGCTCACCGCTAACATCTAACTTAAGCAGCCTTGATTTAAGACTGCTTGGGTCTAAATTGTTTTGCACCAAGATTTTAACAGTCGGTGATAGTGCTGGTTTAAACTCTTGCAGTGCGTTTTGCAAAACCATAGAATTAATACCTGAGCCGCCCATGCCGACAACTAGCGCGTTGCGAATACCGCGCTTGATGATATCTGCGGCAAGAGCTCTAGTCGCTTCATTAGTTTTGCGCAAATAATTGAAGTCTAACCACTTAAAATACTCAAGTTTGGAGCTGGCACTTTTAAGTGTGCTTTGTAGCTCTTTGAATTTAGGGCTGAACTCGGCTGAGGCTTGGGTGAAATCCTTATCGAATATCTGTTTAGCTGAGTCTAAGTTTGTATTTACTAAGGTAGTCTTGCTAGTCATAATCAATGCCTATACTAGCAAAATAGGCTATTTGACCGAGTTTATTATCTCGAAAATAATACTTTTGGTCGAAAGATAAGAATCTTAATCGTGGCTTAACTTAAATGTATTATGAATAATAATACACACCCCCCTCATTAGGAGCGACCTGCCTACTCAGGTCGCTCTTTTTTTTTGCGCTGGTCCTTTTGCCCATAGGCGTTGTTGTACTCGAGCTCGGTATCCTCATTTACGCATTCAGAAGTTACGCACTTGACAAGCGGTAATGGCTTAAATACGCCCTTAATACTGGTCTGATGTAATCTCCTTTTCTGGTATACCTACAGACTCCATC
>JAYVUR010000186.1:0-1652 GCA_043787715.1 Candidatus Melainabacteria bacterium | reverse complement strand
GATGGTAGTAACACCGCTGATATCAACTGTATTAGATAAAGTAGAAGCACCAGTTACACCTAAAGTACCTGCAATCGCAGTATTACCAGAAGCTGCAGTTACGTTAAACTTGTTAGTGTTGATAGCGAAATTACCAAGAGCAGCAAGATTGCCATTGGCATCTAGGTTACCGCCAGCATGGATGTTGCCTGGAGTAGATATTCCACCCACGAAGCTAGAAGAACCGGCAACAACTAAATCACCATTAACATCTAAAGCCGCAGCTGGAGAGTTGGTGCCGATACCGATGAAATCAGCACTTGCATCAACGAAGAACATATCAGCATTGCTATCACCTTCAACTCTAAAGTCAACGTTATGAGAGTTATCATTGAAGGTTACGCCATTGTTAACAGCAAGAGAGCCTATAATAGTGGTGTTGCCAGTTAGGGTAGAAGTACCGGTTACAGCTAAGGTGTTAGCCAAGGTAGTAGCGCCTGTAACATCTAAAGTAGAACCAATAGTGGCAGTAGCCGCGATAGCTAAATCGTTACCATTAATGTTGTCAGTGACAAGAATATCATCACCAACAGTAGCGTCACCGACAGTAGTTAAGCTGGCACCATTGATATATCCAGTGGTCACAGCATTGCCGCCAATTGTTGCAGCACCTGTTACAGCTAAGCTGGAACTTAAAGTAGTAGCACCGCTAACATTTAAGCTAGAGCCTAAAGTAGTGGCCCCAGAAACACCGAATGTCGAGCCAACGGTTGCAGTACCACTAATAGCTAAGTCGGCACCATTGATATTGTCAGTGACAAGAACATCATCGCCGATAGTAGCGTCACCGGTAATAGTTAGGGCAGCGCCGTTGATATAGCTAGAAACAAGAAGCTTATTGTTTAGAGTAGCAGCGCCATCAACAGTTAATGTGCTGTTAGCTTGGATGGCACCAGCAGAGCTGATAGTTACGCCAGTAGAACCGTAGCCGCCGCCAATAGTAGTGTTGCCACCAACATCTAAAGAGTTAGATAGGGTAGTAGCACCAGTAACACCTAAAGTAGAACCAACTGTAGCAGTGCCGCTGATAGCTAAATCAGCACCATTGATGTTGTCAGTAACCAGTAGGTCATCGCCAGCACTAATATCGCCAGTTACAGCTAATGTGCTAGATAAAGTAGTAGCTCCACCAACAGCTAAAGTGCCGTTCATAGTAGTGGTGCCGCCAACGTGTAGGTCAAGAGGAGTGTTCAAGCCGCCAGTCCAAATTGCAACACCTTCAACGGTTAAGTCACCATTGACATGTAATGCTGTTTGTGGGTTGCTCATACCAATACCTACCATGTCTGTACTGCCATTTACATAAAGTAGATCAGCATTAGTATCGCCAGCAACTCTGAAGTCAACATCGTGAGAGTTATTATTGAAAGTCACACCATTATTAACATTAAGAGAACCGATAACAGCAGTGTCGCCAGTTAGAGTAGAAGCGCCAGTAACAGCTAAGGTACCCGCGATAGAGGTATTACCCGAAGCGGCAGTAACATTGAATTTATTAGTATTCACGGCAAGATTACCAGTAGCATTTAAAGTGCCCGCGATAGAGGTATTACCGGAAGCTGCAGTAACGTTAAATTTATTAGTATTCACAGCAAGATTACCAGTAGCATCTA
>JAYVUR010000185.1:0-9151 GCA_043787715.1 Candidatus Melainabacteria bacterium | reverse complement strand
CGAACTGAAGATGATACGCCAATCCTCTGATCTTATTGCTGTATCAGTGCGCGATCCGCGTGAATTCAAGCTACCTAATATCGGTTATGTCGAAGTGGTTAATCCTGAGACAGGCTCTAAAGAACTATTGAACTTGAATAAAAAATCTGTGCGTTTGCAGTTCGAAAAAGTGCAAACCAGGTTCTTGGATGATTTGCGTGATACTTTAAGGTCGATGAGTATAGATTTATTGGAGCTTACTACTGATAAACCTTATATTACTCAGTTAATGAAATTGTTCCTGATGAGGGAGCGCAGACGCTAATAGCAAAAACGAGCCCGATGGCTTGTTTTTGCGCTGTCACAGCGAGTGCAGAATCTAATGATACAAACCCCAACTAGCGCACCAATATCTAACCTGCTTGCTGGCGGCAACGCAGAATGTGAGAATCCAAGCCCGCCGGACGATCTTCGCGATATCGACGGCTTTTATCCAGTCGAAATCCCCAACTGGCTTTGGTGGCTGTTGGGACTTATAGTCTTAGCGGCTCTTAGCTATTGGGTTTACCATCGCTTTATCAAGAAGCCGCCACCAATAGTACTAACTAAATACCAGAAAGTAGTTAGAGATCTAGCCGCACTGGATATTAATATGGATAGTAAGGAATACTATCTACTGCTCTCAGAAATTAGCCGTAGTTATTTTCAGGAAGAGTTGGGCGTACAGGCTCTTGATATGACTATCGATGAATTGATGCCATCACTTAGGGCGCATGAGCTAGTGCATACTTCGCAGGCATTATTAATTAAGGATGTTTTCGAGCGAGGAGATCTAGCGAAGTTCGCCAAAGCAGATGTCGGTTTAGAGAATAAGAAGAAAGATCAGGCTGCAATTATTAGTGTAATTACCGAGATTAATACAGCCAAAGAAATTAGAGAGAGAGTTAAGCTTGAGGCGCTAAGCCTAGAAGCGAAGGAGGATGAAGAAGAATGACATTCGCTCATAGCTGGATTTTGCTACTCTTATTCTTGCTTGCACCGCTACTCTGGTTGATACTGGTACGCGGTAGACAAGGCTCACTTAAGCTGCCCTTATCCTCTCAGGATCAGGGTTTTGCCACTATCACCGATAAGGTGGGATTTTATTTACCGTTAGCACTTAGATTAGCCTGCATCGCTATTCTTATTATTGCTCTAGCGCGCCCGCAATTAGGTAGCTCTTATAGCTCTAGTAATAATAAAGGCATAGATATTATGCTGGTGGTGGACACTTCAGAGAGTATGATGGCTCTTGATATGAAACTTGCAGGTAGGCAGGTAGATAGACTTGTAGTGGTTAAAAAGATATTAGAGGATTTCATTACTAAGCGTGGTTTTGATAGATTGGGGTTAATAGTCTTCGGTGAGAATGCTTTTACTCAGTGTCCGCTTACTACTGATCATGGTGCGGTGATAGATATGGTTAATCGCATGCAAATAGGTATGGTCGGTAAGATGACGGCTATCGGTTCAGCTATGGCACTTGGAGTTAAGCGGCTTAAAGACATTAAGGCTAAATCGAGGGTGATGATATTGCTAACCGACGGGCAAAACAATGCTGGTGAAATCTCGCCGGGGACAGCGATTGATATAGCTAAGGAATATGGCGTTAAGGTCTACGCTATAGGTATAGGCAGAGAAGGTAAGGTGCCTTTTGCGATAAATACACCCATGGGCAAGCAAGTGATTATGGCTGAACTTATGATGGATGAAGATACTCTAGTGAGGATATCAGAAGATACAGGTGGGCAGTATTTTAGGGCTGAGAGCACAGAGGATTTACAGCGTATCTATAGTCATATAGATAAACTAGAGAAAGTCCAAATCGAAGTTAAAGAACATACTGATCACAAAGATATTTTTGAGGTTTTTCTTTGGCTAGCTTTAGTCGCGCTGCTTTTAGAACTAGGATTAGGTAACACTATATTATTCAGGCTGACATGAATATTAAACACCCAGAGTTTTTATTCTTATTAATACTGTTACCAGCGGCGGTATTTTTTTTCTATTGGGCATATTCTAAACGCAATATTATCCTCAATCGTCTGGGTGACTGGAAACGAGTCAGGGAGCAGTTCCCTACTAGTTCTAAGACTCTTATACTTACTCGATATTTCTTATTAATGTTATCCCTGAGCATGGTCGTTGTTGCGCTAATCTCTCCGCGCTGGGGTTATGATTGGCAGGAAGTAGAAACCAAGGGCGCCAATGTCTATATCGCTATCGATGTCTCTAAGAGTATGCTTGCTGATGATATTAGCCCTAACCGTATCACTAGAGCTAAGTTCGAGATGTCCAAACTCTTAGATATTATGGCTGGAGATAGAGTCGGCTTAATAGTCTTCGCTGGTGATGCTTTCTTGCAAGTGCCACTGACTCATGACTATAGCTTGGTGCAGGAATGGTTAGCGAAGGTGGATGTCAGCGCTGTACCAGTCTTGGGTACTTCGATTAGATCTGCTGTTGAGATGGCGACTAAGGGTTTCGAGCATATAGAATCTGAAGCGAAGGTACTGATACTTATTAGTGATGGTGAAGAATATGATAAATCCACTATGGAAGCGGTTATGCGTGCACGCTCACAAGGTATTAAGATCTACGCTATCGGCGTAGGCACAGAGAAAGGCTCGCCGCTGCATGATGACCAGAGCGGAGAACTGATTAGAGATAAATCTGGTAATGTAGTGATCTCTAAGCTTGATGATGCTTTCTTGAGAGAGATTACTAAAGCTTCTGGCGGTGTATATTTGCGCTCGACTACTGGTGACTTTCAAACCAAGTCCCTCTACTTCGATCATATCCGCAAAGAACTGCCAGCAGAGCTGCTCAAATCCGGCAAAAGCAAACGCTGGTACGAAACTTATCAGATATTTATTGGCATCACTGTAATAGCTCTAGTGCTTGAGCTGTTGCTCACTGTGGATCTTGCCATTATCGCCAGCCTTGAGCGGGCTTGGCTTGAATATAAGCGCTCCAAAAAATTATTCGCATTAATATTATTTACTTTGCTGAGTTTGCAGCCAGCGAGTGCTAATATTTTCGATCCTAATCTCTGGTTCGGTGATCATAATCTTTCTAAGGGTGACTATCCGCGCGCCCGCCAGCATTACATTAAAGCGCAAGTCTCAGATCCGAAGAACAGCAGGCTTAGCTATAATCTCGGTATTACTAGCTATCGTGGGGCTTTTGCTGAACAAGATGGAGTGAGCTCTATCTCTAATCCAGAACTTATGCAAGAAGCTGCACAATTATTCCTGCAAGCTACTGCCGCTAAATCTCCTAAGCTAAGGCTCAAAGCTTATTATAATCTTGCTAATGCTCTTGCTTATTCTGGCAAACTTAAAGATGCAGCCTCAGCTTACCAGAAGGCACTCGCGATAGATCCTAATGATGAGGATGCTAAATACAATCTCGAGAAAACCAAAGCTAAACTCAAAGAACTAGAAGAAAAATGTCCGCCTGATAAAAATAATGGTGGCGGACAAAATCAGCAGCAGAAACAAAATCAGGATAAAGAAAAACAAGAACAACAGCAGAAACAGCAAGAGCAGCAACGCCAGGATATGGATAGATTGATGCAGGGGGTGAATGATTCGCCGCCGCCTAAGATGCAGGCTAGTAAACCGAAGCCGCCACCAGATCCAGATCATTGGTGGTAAGCAGCCTCCTCTGCTGGCAGATCCCTGTGTTGTTCGGTCGCTCGGTGTCCTCATTGACGAGCTCAGTCAACTGCCGGCACCTCGCTCCCTCACGCCTTGGGCTCTACCAGCATTGAAGGCTGCTTAGCATAGCAAAAACGCGACTGACGTCGCGTTTTCTGCGCTTTATACTGTGCACAAAAGCCCAGCCATTAGCCAATTCTCCACAAATATTAAGAAGCACTTGACCTAATCCGTATAGATATGTTATCTTAATTATTAATGCCAGTTGATAAGTTTAGACCTACTTTACCGCCTCATATTGAAGAGTTTGAGCCATATGATGTAGGAAGTCGTCGCAAACCAAGACAGCTTAGTATTGGTGGCGTTGCAGACGGTGCTTTTAAGAAAGTTGAGCTATATCTGCGCGAGAATCCACCCAAGTTTGGCGGCACAGAATCAATACCAGCAGCATTAGCTGCCCCACAGCCTGCCTAAACAACACAAATCTTACTTCAAATTCACCTGCTTCAAATAACTAAAATAATTAGTCGCAAGCTCATGCATACTATCGCCGCCGAATTTAGCTAAGAAGGCTTCAGCTATACTTAGTGCCATCATGGCTTCAAGCACTACGCCGGCGGCAGGCACCACGCAAACATCAGAGCGCTCAAAGTGAGACGGTGACGGGCTTTGAGTCATTAGATCTATAGAATCGAGAGCAGATACTAGAGTTGGGATAGGTTTAACTGCCACCTTGCAGACTATAGGCATACCATTAGTCATGCCGCCTTCTATGCCGCCAAGATTATTAGTTTTGCGCATATACCTGAAGTAACGCGAGACACTCTCAGTACTTGAATCAAGAATACCGAGTGATACAGCAGTGAAAAAATCCGCTTTATCGAGTCCATCAAGAATAACAGTGTAATCCGGATTAATGTAGATTTGATCATGCACCGCAGATCCGGGCGCTTCAGAGACGCCGCGCCCCATGCCGAACTCTACAGATTTCACCGTATGAGTACTCATCAGAGCAGCAGCGATTTTAGCGTCGATACGGCCGTCCCACTGAGTGTGGGTTCCCAGTCCTACAGGCAGTCCTAGGGCGAAGACTTCTATTAGTCCGCCTACGGTATCACCAGCTTTGCGTATCTCGTCGACGTGTTTTTTGAATTTTTTCTCTTGTTGAGTTTCCGCTCCAGCAGTTTTCTCAGCATCATAAATCCTAAAATCACTTGCTTCTACTTGCTGCACAAACTCAGCAAGAGCGAGCTTGCTGTGATCCACGTTAGTAGCTACTGAGATTTCACCGATGCGCAAGACATGCGAGAACACTTGTATTCCGAATAGTGATAGTAATTTCTTAGCAACAGCACCAGCCGCTACTCTAGATGTGGTTTCCCGTGCTGATGAGCGTTCTAGAATATCGCGCACGTCTGGTGCATTGTATTTAATAGCACCAGCTAGATCAGCATGCCCGGGGCGTACTCGCGAGATGAACTTCTCTTGTAGTTGGTTTTGTACTTCTTCATCGGCTAAATCCACCGGCGCGGCGCTCATTGCGTGCTGCCATTTATCGTGATCACGATTGAGGATTTTCATACCGATAGGTGCACCACCGAAGGTCCTGCCGTGACGCACACCACCAGTGAAAAAAACCTGATCGCGCTCTATCTTCATGCGCCCACCGCGGCCGTAGCCAGCTTGGCGGCGGCGTAGCTCATAATCCACATCTGCAGCTAGCAGCGGCATATTAGCCGGTATCCCTTCAAGGATGATATTCAGCTCTGGTCCGTGTGATTCGCCTGCTGTTAGGTATCTTAATGCCATGCCTAGTTCTTAACCCATCTTAGCAAATGAGTCCAACCACTAAGAAGGTGCGAACGCTTATCTAGCGAATCTTCCAAAGATCTGCTTTCAAGTGTGCTTAATTTGCCGCGTTTAAGTTTATGTCTAATATAATCGACACGTTTCATATCATTGGCGATTTGTCTTTGAATGAAGCGGAAACTAAATTGACGGCGACGGCGTTTACCAGCTCCGCTAGAGTGAGATTCTTCTCTCTCATCATCGTCTTCTTCTTCGGGCGCTTCTTCTTCGATATGATTATCATTAAATTTAGCTTGAGCGGTTGCTGGTGCCTCTTCCTCGTCACCAAGTTCTGCTTGCTGCATAGCCAGCGAAACCACTTCTTCATTCTCACTAATCTGTTCAGCGAGATATTCGTTATAATATTCTTCAGCAATCTCTGGGTTATGAGCTTGAGGCTTAGCAGCTTCTACTTGCAGAGTAGCTTCTGTATTAGTAGTAGCTTCAATATGGCTAGGCTCTTCCACGACATTTGTTGAAGCCGGAAGCTCTTCTATTTGCTCTTGTTGCTGCGCTTGTTCTTCTTCTTCTTGCTTTTGTGCTTTTTGCGCTTCTTCGAATAACTTCTTAATTTCGATATTCTTCTTGCCTGCGTCTCTTAGTCTGATGATTTCTTTGAGGATTTCAGCGGACTCGTGAGTCACGTAGAGAAGTTTTTTCTCTTGAATAGGGGTGATATTGAAGTCTTTAATGAACTTCTTGAGCAAAGCATCTGAAACCTTAAGTTTAGAAGCCAGCTCTTTTACGCTAACTTGGTTTGGATCTGACAAAATATTCTCCTTAGAAACAGTAGTTTCAAGTCTCGAACTATAACTACTGTTAGACTAGCAACTATTTACTGATTTGTTTTTTGATTTTACGTAGTTTACTACGACCAGCAGCAAGCTGTTTACTAGTTATGCCCGTTTTAAGTGCAGGGAAGGTTTTAAGCGCTTTGGTGCTTACTTTGATCCTACGCTTTTTGCCATCAATTACAGCTGTTATTGTCTGTAGATTGACTTGAAACTTACGTTTAGCTGTCGGATTAAAGTGCGAACGCAAGAAAGAATAAGTCCATCCTTTGCCTGCTTTCTTACCTGTAATTGCACATTTCTTTGACATAATTATCCTTTAGTTTGAGCTGAGCAAGCCTAATTCTCTTGCTTTCTTAACTTCTCTTTGAAGTTTGCGCTGTCTTTTGGCATCAAGGCCATTATATTTACGGCCGAGTATTTTACCGCTCTCAGAGAGGAAAGTTTTAAGAATACCCAAATTCTTAAAGTTGATATCTTCGATCTCAACAGTGCTACGTTTTACGATTTTTTTCTTGATGAATGCCATACAGATCAAGTATTCTAGCACTAAGCTGAAATAACTCGCTCAGGCTCTGGCTTTCCCTTAATAAAGGCTTAATAGGGGCTCGAGCACTGTTAAAATAGCAGGAATGCCAGCTTTCTACTTAATTGCAAGTCCCATCGGCAATCTTGAAGACTTGAGCTTCAGAGCGCTAAGAATACTCAAATGGGTAAATACTATATTCTGCGAAGATACTAGGGTTTCGATGAAATTACTTAACCACTATGAGATTAGTGGTAAGCGTCTAATTAGCTGTAATGATGAGAATGAAGCTTCACGGGTGAAGCTGCTGCGTGAACTGTTGGATGCTGGTGAGGATATAGCACTGCTTAGTGATGCTGGCACTCCTAGTATTAGTGATCCCGGTTATAAACTAGTCGCCGCACTCAGCGGGCAATATACTGTAGTCCCCATACCCGGTGCTTCAGCACTTACTACTGCTCTTAGTGTTTGTCCTATAGATACTCAGCGTTTTGTTTTTGAAGGATTTTTGCCCCACGGTCCCAAGCAGCGCCGCCGTGTGCTGCGTAATATAGCTGAGGAGCGTGCTGCTGGTTTCTCTCGCCCTATAGTTTTTTTCGAGAGCCCGCATCGTTTGATGAAAACTCTAGTTGATATTGAAAATATTTTTGGTGGCGAAACAGAGATTTTTATTGCGCGCGAACTCACCAAAAAATTCGAGCAGTTCTATCACGGCACGGTTACTCAAGTGCGCAAGCAGCTCGCGGAGCAGTTCCCTGAGGATATTCAAGGGGAATTGGTGTTGGTGCTCGCTAGATTCTCTCTGGGAACAGATACTTCTTAAGTGTTTCGAAAGCCTTACCCTGATTAGTATCCAAGCAAATGTCTTAAAGCTGGCTCAAGCTCCGGATACTGAAACTTATAAGCACTTAAAGCTAAGGCTTTGGGCTCTACGCGAGTACTAGATAGTAGTAAACCATCAGCCATTTCACCAAGAATAATGCGCGCAGCGAAAGCCGGTAGCGGAGCGATGGTCGGTCTCCACAATACTCGTCCTAGCACTCGCGTGAACTCTGAATTAGTTACAGTGTTAGGCGCAACTATATTAACCGCACCGCGCAGATTATCAGTGATCACACAGTGATAGAGAGCGCCAAGTACATCATCTATCGCAATCCAGCTCATATACTGGCGTCCATTACCGATAATGCCGCCAGCACCAATTTGAAATGGCAACAGTAGTTTCGAGAGTGCTCCGCCCCGTGGATCGAGAATTACACCGAAGCGTGCATGTACTACTCTGATACCAGCATTGCTAGCTGCTTTAGTTGAAGCTTCCCAAGCCTCGCATGTTTCAGCGAGAAATTTACAAGCAGCATTACCGCCACCAGCATTGGAATTTTCGCTAAGTAGCTCATCGCCTCTATCACCATAGAAACCAATAGCAGAGGCTGATACAAGAGTCTTAGGTTTAGCCTTAAGACTAGCTAGAGCGCTTGCTAGTAATGTACTGCCATTCACACGGCTTGCTGAGATTATAGATTTTTGTTTGGCAGTCCAGCGTTTAGCCGCGATATTTTCGCCAGCTAAATGTATAACAGCATCTAGTCCAGCAGAGTCTAGTGCAGCAATATCTATCTCGTTAGCATCTGGGTTCCAATATACTTCTTGAGCACCAAGATTTTTTTTGCGCACTAGTTTATAGACGCTGTGCCCAGCGGTGCTGAGATAAGCAGAGAGTTGTTTGCCGACAAGTCCAGTTGCGCCTGTTACTAATATTTTCATGGGATTTCCTTATCAATATTTTATGCTGCTGCGACCGATTGGTAATTAATCGCCTTAGCTATATTATTACTGATAATAAAGTTTTTAAAGCTTAAATATTCTTGCTTGAGTTTTTCTATATCTTCACTCTTGCTTAAACCTAATATTTCAATCAGTGATTCTATGCCTTCATCATTAGTAAAGCCTTCGAGCATCGCTGTTAAAGCCAGTGCGCTAATAGTACTTAGTTTGAGTTTTTTAGCATGCTGAGTGTCTGGATCCCAGTAAACTAGAATTTGTTCAGGCTGAGCTTGAATATCTCTGAGCCCAACATCAGTAACTAAGCTGCTTATAGGATACTTGAACTGTAGTAATTTAAAATTATTCGTACTATTAATAGGCTCTATCTCGACCGCTAGTTCCGCCCATTCATATTTAGCAAGCTCACTGAGCCAAGCGGGACTATAGTTGCTTAGTAGCTCAGGGAACTTCTCTGCGGCTCTATTAAACACGGGCGAATTACTAGGATAATTTTCTAAATATCGGATAACAATATTATCCCA
>JAYVUR010000184.1:0-2897 GCA_043787715.1 Candidatus Melainabacteria bacterium | reverse complement strand
AATATTGCAGCCGAGCTTTCTGCCGCTAAATTATTTGAGATAGATGAGCTGAAGGATGCTAAATATCGAAAAATTTTATTTGCAGTAAATATCGAAGATCCTCATAATCTTGGTGCGCTAATAAGATCTGCACGGGCTTTTGCTTTTGATGCTGTTGTGATACCTAGCCGTAACGCCGCTACAATTTCACCAGTGGTGATAGCTGCCAGTGCTGGTGCGGCTTTGACTATGCCGGTTATCAGAGTTAATAATGCTCAGACTTGTATAGAGAAGCTTAAGAACTTCGGTTATTGGATTTATGCTACCGATGTGCGCGGTGATAAGAGTGAGGATTTTCGTGCAATTAAATATGATACTAAGTCGGTGATACTTATGGGTAACGAGCATAAAGGCTTAGGACCTGCTGTTATGCAGCATGCTGATTTTGTGGTGCATATTCCTTGTCAATTTGAGAGTCTTAATGTCTCAGTTGCTGCTGGCATAATTCTTGCGGAGATTTATAAGCAGAATGGTTGATTTTAAGGATTACTACAAGGTTCTTGGAGTTCCTTTGGCTGCTACTGAAGCTGAGATTAAGGATGCCTTCAAGAAGTTAGCTAAGCAATATCATCCAGATGCTAGTACTGGTGATGAAGCACGTTTCAAGGAGTTTTCTGAAGCTTATGAAGTGCTTAAGGATAAGATCAAGAGAGCAAAATACGATTCGATGCTGCGATATCGTAATAATTTTGACAGTATAGTTAAATCGAAGAGTGAAGCTTTTAAGTATAAGAATCAAGCTACTAAGGATTTTACTGGTTTTGATTCTTTGCGCGAGACGCTTAAATATGCTGAAGATGAGCTACTTAAGTCTAAGCCACCTAAGAATAAAAATGATCCCAAGTTCAGTGATTTTTTCGAGTTACTATTCGGCAGGCAGCAAGAACAGCAAAAGTCTGATACTGCTAAGGTGCAATTGCCTGTGCGTGGTGATGATCATGATATGGATATAGAGTTGAGTCTAGAGGATGCTTATGCCGGCACGATTAGACGTATCGAAATATCAGCTGCTAATAGGCAGGTGCGTAGGCTCGAAGTGACTATCCCAGCTGGAGTTAGAGATGGCAATAAAATCAAAATTCGAGCAGAAGGCAAACCCGGTCAATTCGGTGGTCCTAATGGTGATCTGTTCTTGAAGGTGAAACTCAAGGAGCACCCACTTTATAAGCTAGAAGGAGAGGACATCCATTCTGAATTGCTGCTTAAGCCTGAAGAAGCTTTGCTTGGCAGAACCAAATATATTACTACTCTTGAAGGAGTTTTGGAGCTGGTAATACCGCCTAATACTCAGAGTGGTAAGATACTGCGCTTAAGAGGGAAGGGGCTTAAATCAACTAAGGATGGTATCTATGGCGATCACTATGTTCACACCATTATTAAAATTCCTGATAGTCCTAGTTCTGAAGAGCTAAAACTCTACGAAGAATTGCTTAAAATTACTAAGGCGCAAGAAGATCAAAATCAGAATGAATAATAGCGAAAATCTACTACAAGTTTTTTGTTGGGGATTCTTTTGCTGAATTTATAATCTCCGGCTCTGAGGAATTCTATGGCGGCCAAGTTATAACTGTAGTTCTGTTGATGTTTTTGTAGCTTTAGAGTATCTAAATCTATAGCCCCTGACTCTAGTAATTCACCATTGAAGATACAGCTCTGATCACTCCGGTAGTTATCCATCTTGCCATCGGCTGTGCTTTTATGTAGTATATGGTCTTTACTTTTAAGATACAGTGACCATTCTTTGTTGATACGGTTTTGCAGTCCTTTTGAGACTTTAAGATTTTTGAACTTAAGCTCAGCAGAGGGTTGGCTGGCACTAGCAAGACTGCTGCTTAAAATTAGTAAAAAGAATATGCGCAAGAATAGCATGTCCTTAAGTATAATATGGATACACCTTGGTTTTATACCTAGGAACTGGGGTCGGAGAAAAAAAGGGGGCTTACAATGACTAAATCTAGGGATTTAAATATATTTGATATATGGTTGCATCGCAAAGACTTTCTTTGGGGTAAGGATTATTTCGGTTCTTTATCGAGAGGTAAACTAGATAGCAGCATACTTTTTAGTAGTTATAGAGGTGCAGATTATAGTATCCAAATCCATCAACTTGATACTAAGGATGATGAGCTACTAAAGAGTTTCACGGAGAAATATAGCCGCAAATATAGAATCAAATATTTTCTAATCGAGCTTGATGAGAAACAGGATGTTGATAATATTGCGCTGGTTAATCGTTGCGGTTTTAAACGTTATTTGCGCAACTATTACTATGAGCTGAAGGCAGAGGATTTTGTTAATAGTACTGAAGTTCAGATCATCTGCAGGGAAGCTGAATATGAAGACGTGGCGCAGATTATGGAGCTTGATTGTAGTTCGCAAGCACTTGAATACAGAGACTATCTCTATGCAACTAAGAAATATATCAAGGAGAAGCTTGGTGACTATTATGTTTTTGTAGACTCTTCTGACTTATCTAAGGTTTTGGCTTTTGCTTTTAAAGCGGAGACTACTAGTAATTGTTTTGAGTTCGTTACTAATCAGGTGCATAGTGCTATTTTGCCTGCTGCGATAGCTGCTTTTGCTGAGCGTAATATTAGCTTCGAGAAGAATTCTTTCTTGAGATTCGCGGTGTCTAGTACTCATAAGCAAGTGCTTGAGCGGTTGGAGCGTGAATATAAGATCAGCTCGGTGTCGCAATTGCTGATATTTGAAGCTGCTCCGCGTGAGAAAGCTAGCCAAGCTAGTACTGGCTTTGTTCTGCGCCCGGTGCAGCTAAGTTAGAATTAAATGCAATGACGATTTCATTAAGCGAGTTACAAGCCAAATTCACTACTCTCAAGGAGTATCTTTGACCTTGC
>JAYVUR010000183.1:0-7870 GCA_043787715.1 Candidatus Melainabacteria bacterium | reverse complement strand
TTTCTAATCCTGGTGAGTGTAAGATTAACGAGGTTAAGGATAACTGGATAAGGAAAAGTATTCTAAGAAAATTGGTTGGCTAAACTAGGGACAGCTCAGATATTGAAAGAATAGCAGACAAACTCAAGAAGAAAGCAGTTCCAAAACTTTCAAGACTTGCATATTCCGCGAATACTCAACTAACAAAACATCCTGGAATTCTAAGGGCTTTAGCAGCAATGAGAGATTTGGGTGGAGCCCTATTAGCACGCAAAATGACTCCGGCTCCTACCAAACGCCCTAAATAAAGCTTGCTATAATCGCCTCTGATGCGCGAAAAAGAATTCCTAATGATACCTGGACCGACTCCTGTACCTGAGTCAGTTTTGCAAGCACTAGCAAGGCACCCAATTGGACATAGGTCCAAAGAATTCTCAAAGATATTTATGTCAGCTACTGAGAAACTTCAGTGGGTGGCGCAGACTAAGAACGATGTCTTTATCTACACCGCAAGCGGCACTGGCGCAATGGAAGGCGCTATTGCTAACACCGTGAATCCCGGTGATAAAGTTCTTTCGTTGGTGATTGGTGTTTTCGGTCAGCGCTTCGCTGATATCGCTAAGCTCTATGGCGCTGATGTGGAGATTATCAAAGCAGACGCGGGGCAAGCTATAGACCCAGAAACTTTAAAAGCGCGCCTCAAGCAAGACAGCAATAAAGAAATCAAAATCGTAACTCTCACTCACTCAGAGACTTCTACCGGCACAGCGAATGACATCAAAACTCTTGCCGCGATTATCCGCGAGCACGGCGCACTAGTGATGGTGGATGCTGTTACTAGTCTGGGCTGCATGGAAGTGAAGACGGATAACTGGGGTCTAGACGTGGTTATCTCCGGCTCACAAAAAGGTTTTATGGTGCCTCCAGGACTTGCGTTTATCTACGTATCGCCTAAGGCTTATGAGTATAAAGCTAAATGCAAATCACCAAGTTACTATTTCTGCTGGAACCAAGCTAAGAAAGCACTTAAAGACAACACCACGCCTTGGACTCCGAATGTCTCGCACATCATCGCTCTTGAAGTTGCGCTTAATATGATGCAAGAAGAAGGACTGGAAAATATTTTCGCGCGCCACCTGCGTCTGCGTGACTCATTAAGAGCAGCAGTGAAGGCTCTCGGTCTTAAACTACTTACGGCTGACAAAACTGCATCTGCTGCTATCACCGCTATTTATCCGCCGGATGGAGTTGCTGTGCCTGACTTGCGTGCAACCTTTAAGAAAGACTGGCAAATCACAGTTGCTGATGGGCAAAAAGAACTACAAGAGAAAATCTTCCGCATGGGGCATCTTGGTTATGTAGTTGATAGAGATATAGCTGCCGGCGTAGTAGCGCTTGAAGGCGTGCTATCTAAGCTCAGTTATAAATTCAAGCTAGGTGCTGGGGTTGCTGCGTATCAAGAATTTTTGCAGAATAAGCAAACTGTCAGCTAAGCATCAAACCCGCCGCCCCTTCAGCCAGAAGCTGCTCAGCAAGCTCTGTACCAAGCTTTTCAGCGTCAGCAATTAAACCACTCAGTTCAGCTGTAAGTTGCCGCTTACCATCTATAGAAGTAACTGAACCACTGTAACTAAGATGCCCCTGCTCTAGCCGCGCGTATATCCCAACAGGCGCCGAGCAACCACCTTGCAGTTTGCGCAGAAACGCCCGCTCGCCGCGCACCACAAGATCATCATTAGAAGAATTCATTTTCGCAAGCAAGCCTCGCAACCAAGTAGCTTTAGCACTATTAGATTTAATCTCAACAGCAAGCGCACCTTGACCTATAGCTGGCTGCACTTCGCGAGGATCTAGATACTGAGTGATGCGCTCTTCGAGTCCTTGGCGTTTGATGCCGGCGGCGGCAAGGACAATAGCATCGAGCATCACGTCGTCATTGCGAGGCGACGAAGTCGCCGTGGCAATCCCTTGGCTGCCAGCATGGGGATCCTTCGCTTCGCTCGCAATGACAGTGTCGAGCTTCCTAAACCTAGTCGCCAAATTCCCGCGCATGTCTGCAAACTCCACTTGCGGATATAAACGCTTCAACTGCGCAATGCGCCTTGGGCTTGAAGTGCCGACTCTATGCGCCTTAGAAACATGGTCTATACCTTGTTCCAGCGCCCGCGCTGACATGCAGACTACATCACGAATATCTTCGCGCTTAGTCATGCAAGCTATCTCAAGACCTGCAGGCAGCGTAGTCGGCAGGTCTTTCATACTATGCACAGCAAGGTCTATAGTTTCAGCAAGTAGAGCCTGCTCTAATTCTTTAGTGAAAAGACCTTTGACATCACCCTGCGGAATTTGAGCGAGCGGAGTGTCGAGTATCATATCGCCCTCAGATTTAATTGCGATAATTTCTATATCTAGACTGGGTTCCAGAGCAAGCAACTCGGCTTTAATTATCTCTGTTTGGATTAGAGCAAGTTTGCTATCGCGGCTGCCTATGATTAGTTTTTGCATAATAGTCCTAATAACTCTAAAATCTCTTGCCAAGGTGTAATCATAATGCCAGAATCCAACTTGCGCCTATATTGAACCTGACAAGCACAATGAAGTTCAGCATTAGGGAAATGCTTGCGCAAAGACAAAAGCCCCTTAAGCTCAGTTGTCCTCGGGTTATCACTACTTTTGATTTCTATTGCAATAATACGATCGTCTGGGGTTTCTACCACCAGATCAACTTCAACATCCTCCGTGCGATAAAATGAAAATCTATAATCCTTCTTCAAATATTTACTCAAATGTACTATTTCATTAATCAGCCAAGCTTCAAAAAAATTACCATACTCTTCTGTTCCTCTAATAAGAGGGGCTGTTAGCTTCTCTGTTAAGGCTCTAACCACACCTGTATCAAAAAAATAAAACTTCGGACTTTTAATTATTCTCTGTCTGATTGATCGTCTAATAGGTTTAAGACGAAAACCCATTAAAGTGTCTTCTAAAATTTGATAATATTCTTTAACCGTGGTGCTGGTCAATCCTATATCCTGAGCTATATTGGAGTAATTAATTAGCTTACCGTTTTCAGTACTAGCAAGTAATAAGAAATCTGTAAAAGCATCTAGGTTTCTAACTATTGCTTCTTCTTTAATTTCTTCTTTGACATAAGTATTCACATAACTTCTTAATATCTCGTGAGCCGCGTCTGTGTTCTTCGCAAAATAAACGAGTGGTAATGAACCCAGTTCAAGAACTTTCTGCAGAGAAAAACTACTTATAGTATTTAACTCACTATAAACAAAAGGATATAAATATCTTTCAATGGCTCTACCGCCAAGCATATTCGCTTGACTACGTTTAAGTTTGCGAGCACTGGAACCGGTAAGAATAAAATATGGTGGATGCTGCTGATTCTCAATAATCAAATGCACCTCATCTAATAACCATGGTAGTTTTTGTATTTCATCAACGACCACGTGAGTTATTCGCTTGTAATCGCGAGCAGCTATTGTCTCTCTAAATGAACTTGGATTTTTAGTAAGCGCTTTGACTACTTCAAATTTTAATAAGTTATAAAAAATAGTGTTTTCACTAGTGAACTTCTGCTGAATTAAAGTACTTTTGCCAACTTGACGCGGCCCAAATAAAAAACAACTATGATCGTCAGGCAGCTCAACTAGGCGAGGAATATACTGCATTCATCTCATTATACCCGCTTTTCTCGAGTAGTACTTCAGATTTTAGCCTTATTTTTCAAGTACCACTTGAACTATACGGGCAAATGGCTTAGCTAATTACCGTCCCAACTTCAAGCCCGCAAACTATATCGCGCACCGCACCAGGTCTAGCGAAATCAAAGACCGCTATAGGAATATCATTCTCCTTGCAAAGTGCAACGGCAGAAGTGTCCATAATCTTCAGGTCTTTATTGATTACATCGTAGTGACTAAGAGTTGTAAATTTAGTCGCTTTGGCGTTTTGTTTAGGGTCAGAATCATAAACACCATCAACACCGTTCTTCGCCATCAGCAAGAGTCCGCAGTTCATCTCAGACGCGCGCAAGGAAGCCGCTGTATCTGTGGTGAAGAAAGGATTACCAGTACCGCCCGCGAAAATCACCACGCGCCCTTTCTCAAGGTGACGCATCGCTCTTCTGCGAATATATGGCTCAGCGATTTCAGCCATGCTAATTGCCGACTGCACGCGAGTGGCTACACCATGCTTCTCAAGCACACCTTGCAGCACTATAGAATTCATGATGGTGGCGAGCATACCGACATAATCAGCCGCCGCTCTATCCATGCCCAGTTCAGCAGATTTTTGCAAACCGCGAAAAATATTACCGCCACCGACTACAATACAGACCTGCACGCCCATGCGCACAGCCATGGCGACTTCCTCTGCGATTCTATCCACCACCTCTGGTGAGATACCAAGCCCAGCATCACCCATCAGGGCTTCGCCGCTTAGTTTAAGTAGTACTCTTGAATATTTGATTTGCAAACCTGATAAATTATAGCTCTGGAGCGCTGAAATGTGGAACGATTGAGTGAAATGAAAATAATACTTGACACGCCAAGCTGCCATACCTCAAAATAAGCATTATGGATCAACTATCTCTAAACATTCCTAGCGCTGCAGTATTTGCTGAACAAAGAGCAAAGATAAGACCTTCTGCTGAGAATGACGCCTTTCAAGCTGAAAAAGAAGTACTTGTTAATTTAAGCAAACAATTATTACCAAAACTTATAGGTATCTGGTCTGCCCATTTTGATAAGGCTCTAAGAGCTGACTCTCAAGCAACTTCTCATCAAGTGAAAGAGGCAATCAAAATTAATGACGATGTTTATAATCTAGAAATTACCAAGTCTCCTCAACCAGATCGCATGGGTGCAGGAACCCAACATGACTGGATGAACAACTTAAAATTCACATTAATTAACAAATTGAACTCAACGAAACAATTGGCTTTTGACACCGAAGGTATTTATGCGGATGGGACTGTTATTAAAACTATAGTGTTAGATTCAGATTATTCAATAACCTACGACTATTCTGCAAAGGCAAACCATCCTGCTGTAGTTGCAGAACCAAGCTCCTTCAGAGAAGATAATGAAATAATTACCCTTCACTCCCCCGTAGCCAACAAGCAAAAGTCTTGGTTAAGTCCTACAAGCTATAAAGAATATCGTACTTAATTTATACGTGACTCAAATAGCCTTCCAGCTTCTCTACCTTCCCAGGCTCACGCAACTTCTTCATCGCCTTGAATTCAATTTGTCTTACACGCTCGCGGGTAATATTAAAAATCTTACCTACCTGTTCAAGAGTGCGAGTTTGACCATCTTCAAGACCATAACGCAGCTTCAACACTTCAGCTTCGCGCGGCAATAAATCCACAAGCAGCTCCTTGATATGTTCGCGCAGCATCCGCTCAGTGCTACTGACATCAGGTTGGCAGCGTGGCTCGTCGGCGATGAACTCAGATAGTGAACTATCTTCTTCCTTACCTAATGGAGTTTCAAGCGACACTGGAGTCTTATTAGCATTCATTATCTCTTTGAGCTTCTTCATGCTCACACCCATAGCCCAAGCAAGTTCTTGGTCGGTAGGTTTGCGCGTTAACTCTTGCGATAACTGCCTAGTAATCTTCTTATAACGGTTAATCGTTTCAACCATATGCACCGGCACGCGAATAGTACGCGACTTATCAGCCAGACTGCGAGTTATGCCTTGACGTATCCACCAAGTAGCATAAGTAGAGAACTTATATCCTTTCTCGTGATCGAACTTCTCAGCCGCACGGATAAGACCAAGGTTACCCTCTTGAATAAGATCCAAGAACGGTAAACCTCTATTAAGGTACTTCTTAGCAATACTAACTACTAATCTTAAGTTAGCCTGCACTAGTTTGCGCTTAGCGACATCACCGGGCTTACCACCCTTCACGATTAAACGAGCAAGTTTGATTTCTTCTTCAGCATTAAGTAGTGGAATGCGACCAATTTCTTTTAGGTATAGTTTGATCGAATCTTCAGCACCATCAGAGCGAGTAGAGTAATAACGCACTTCGGTCTCAGCCGCTGGTTCTGCTTCAGCAGGCACTTCAGCTTCTTCTTCAACTTCAGCTACTAGTAGTTCTACTACTGCTACCGCTGTGTCTTCTTCCTCTTCTACTAAAAGCCCTGTGCTTTGATCTGCTATTTCGCTTCTTGACATTAAATTTATCCTCTTTTTGTTATCGCCTATGACTTACTTTGTCGCAAAATGTTCCTAAAAGTTTTTCGATAGAGATAACTATAAGTGATTCGGGCCCGAATACCAAGTTAATTTTTTTTAAACAAGTGAGTGCAGAAAAAATGGCCGTATGCAAAAAATTTTGCTAGGGAGATTTACGTTCCTACAGTCCAAGAATTCATATACTCAAGCATCTCTGAACTAAGAGTATCTATGCTCATTCCCATCGCAGCTAGTTTAAGTCTAGCGATCTCCATATCCAGCTCAGCGGGCAAGGTGTGGATGCGGTTCTCAAGTTTACCTTTGTTCTTAACTAGATACTCAACAGCTAATGCTTGATTAGCGAAGCTCATATCCATAACTGCAGCAGGGTGCCCTTCAGCTGCAGCAAGATTAATTAAACGCCCTTCACCTAAGACAACTACTGATCCTTTAACTTTGGATTTCTGAGGATCACGCATATATTCTTCAGCAAATGGTCTAACTTTATTAACTCCTACCGACATTTCACGAAGTGCAACAAGGTTTAACTCCAAATCAAAGTGTCCAGAGTTACAAACCATCGCACCATCTTTCATCACATTGAAATGTTCCCTATCTATAACGTGACGGTTCCCAGTAATAGTAATAAATATGTCACCAATAGCGGCAGCTTCTCTTATCGGCATCACTCTAAAACCATCAAGTGCCGCTTCTATTGCTTTAATCGGGTTGATTTCTGTAACTACAACATCAGCACCGAGTCCCTTAGCGCGCGAGGCAGCACCGCGACCGCACCAGCCATAACCAACTACCACAACTGTCTTACCAGCAATCAATACATTAGTAGCGCGTATCACACCATCAAGAGTGGACTGACCCGTACCGTAACGATTGTCGAATAAATGTTTGGTTTGGCTATCATTAACCGCCATCGCTGGGAAGTTAAGTACTCCGTCAGCTTGCATAGCCCTGAGGCGAACTATGCCAGTAGTAGTTTCTTCAGTAGTACCTATAATATCTGGCACCTGCCCCGGACGTTCTTTAAGTAGAGTTGCGACCACATCAGAACCATCATCCATGATGATTTGTGGCTTGGTGTCGAGGGCAATATTTACGTGCTTAACATAGGTATCGGTGCTCTCACCTTTCATCGCATAAACAGAAATTCCATGATTCTTAACTAGCGCCGCCGCCACATCATCTTGAGTAGATAGTGGATTACTAGCGATCAATATACAATCAACACCACCAGCCTTCAGTGCGATAGCAAGATTCGCGGTCTCAGTAGTTACGTGCGCGCAAGCGATCATGCGATAACCTTTGAGTGGTTGTTCTTTAACGAAACGATCTTTTATGCTGCGCAAGACTGGCATTTCTTTGCTTGCCCAGTCGATGCGCTTCTGTCCTAGTTCAGCTAGGTTAATGTCGGCAATTTCACAATTAGTCATAGTAGTCATACCGTCATTGTACAAGTCGCACCCTCCACATTCCACAAAATTTAGAATTTAGTTAGCCAAACTCAGCGCTCTTAGTATCGCTAGCGCCGAAGATACCGTAATATCCTCATCACCACTTTCGAATCTTGAGATTGGCACCCTCTCGATAAAATATACCAGTAATTGAAAAACTGGAGGTATATCGAGATTGAAAAATAATAAGCTAACAGAGAAGCAGATTTCTGAGATTA
>JAYVUR010000182.1:0-1673 GCA_043787715.1 Candidatus Melainabacteria bacterium | reverse complement strand
GTACAGAATTTATGGAAGGTATCCCCGGTACTATAGGTGGCGGCATAGTGATGAATGCTGGTGCTCATGGTTCTTGTATAGAAGAGATTATCGAATCTGCGACTCTGCTAGATCTTGAGAGCCTTGAATTGAAAGAGCTGCCCAAATCTGCTCTGGGATTTAGTTATAGACATTCAATGATAGATCCGCATAAGCATCTGATCGTATCGGCGAAGTTCAGACTTGTGCCCGGTGATAAAGAAACTATACGCAAAAAAGTTCTTGAAAATAATCATCATAGATCTACAGCGCAGCCAATTAAATCTTGGACCTGTGGTTGTACCTTCAAGAATCCAAGTGACGAATGTAAAGCCGGACTCTTGATCCAAGAGATGGGTGCTAAAGGCTGGCATGAAGGACCACTGCAAGTTTCTATGCGGCATGGTAATTTTTTCGAGAACACTAAAGAAGCTGAGGGTACATCTATTGATATGTGCCGCTTGATGGCACGCGTGCAAGCTGAAGCGCTGAAACGCGGTGTACGGCTGGAACCTGAGCTGCAGCGTATTGGTATCTTCACGGCTGATGAAGACAAAATCTGGCAAGGTATCTAAGGCTAATTTGGGGTATAATATACATATGAATCCTAGTTTGCCAAAGGATTATAAGTTTTTGTTTTGGTCTGAGGATTTTGAAACTCTTGATCCTCAAAAAGACATGAAGAAAATCATAGTTAATATTGTTAACTATGGAGAGCTTGAGCATTGGCGCTGGATATCTAAGTGCTATGGTCGGGAATCTGTCGCGGCGGTCTTAAGTACAATTCCAGCTACTGAGCTTAGGGATAGAGTGAGACCCTTGGCTAAGATTATTTTTGAGGTTCCATCTTTTAATTATGCACTTAGAAACGTTAAAACCGGAAGCTAAGGAGCTTTTCACTTATATCCAAAGTTTTAAGTCATTTTATCTAGCTGGTGGCACGGCTATCGCGTTGCAGATTGGGCATAGGATTTCTGTTGATTTTGATTTTTTTTCTGATCAGCCAATAGCTAAGACTTTGCTTTTTTCAGTCAAGGCTAAGTTTCCAGATAGCTTCTCCGTTAATGTTTCTGTAAATGATTCCAGTCAGCTTACTTTGTTCGCGAATGGGGTTAAGCTTAGTTTTACATATTATCCGTTCGCGAGAATAGAACCTCTTATTGATGGCTTTAGTATGTTATCACTGCGCGAATTAGCTGCTACTAAGGCTTATACGATAGGTAGGCGAGGTGAATACAAAGACTATATTGATATGTATTTTCTTTTGCAAGGCCGGCATATTACTCTTGCAGAACTTATTAAACTTGCGAAGCTCAAGTATCAAAATGATTTTAACGATCGCTTGTTCTTAGAGCAGCTAATATACCTTGATGATCTTGATAGCACTAATATTCAGCTCTTGATGCAACGCGATATTACCAAAGATGCTCTGTGTAAATTCTTTAGCTTAGAATTAGAGTCACTTAAGGCTTAACCAATCTCTCTCCGCGCCCAAGTATCCCAGTCAGGCTCTTGAATACAGCTGGTGCATCCTCGTGACCTGTGTAATAGTAACTGCTATGTGGCAGTCCATCTTGAGCGGTGTACTCGAATTTAATCACATCACCACGTTTATAAAAATCTTCTTGCCATGGGAATTGGTTTTCATAAGTGTT
>JAYVUR010000181.1:0-3151 GCA_043787715.1 Candidatus Melainabacteria bacterium | reverse complement strand
CTGTGATTTCTGTAAATAGCTCAGCGTCACTAAGTCGTTTTGCTGCCTTTGGATTCAGTTGATAAGCTGGGTTAATGAGTATATAGTTGACAGCCAGTTCTTTTAATAATCTTGGCGACATCAAATTAAGAGCAGTTTCTCTAGTTAGTTGATCTTCTTTGTATACTTGTCCTCCGATACTAAAATAGCCAACTAAGGATGAAAAGGTGGCACCTATTTCATAAAGCCTAGAATCGAGCACGATATCGCCACTTCTATGCAGAAGCTCTAAATCTTTGAGTACGGCTCGCTCTTCTTGACTAAGAGCTTTATTGCCAAGAAAGTTAAGTGATGAATCTGGATATATCGCTGCTACGCCGGGCACTAAGCCGAGGCTTATGAAGACGGCAAGAGTGATATATGTAATTTTCTTGCTTGGTTTGTAACTAGTCCATGATTTAAGGAGAGTTTCGAGATAGCGTAGAAAAACTATAGTTACAAATATTAGGCAGCAAACCTTGGCCCAGAGTATAAAGCGAGTAGCCTCAATGGGTCTTGGTAAGAAGACTATAGAGAAGCCTGCAGCAGTGCTGGCTAGTCCTGTGATTATTATTATGGCCAGACTGTTTATTTTTTGTTTGATGTAGAAATTATTCTTCAAGCTGTAGTAAATAACGATAACTAATGCAGTGATCATCAGATCCCCAAAATCTAAGAAGCTAATCCATGAGAATAAAGGTATCTCTGGAAGTGCTTGATTGGTTACATGGTCGAAGCTGCTACCGAGTTTTTGTAAATAGTTGATATCGAAAAAATACCTTAGATATGGCTTACCCCAATTAGTCCAGCTTAGATGAGGGGTAAATGCTATGGTCTTGACCCCCGCTAGAGTGCTTGAATTAGATGTTCCGGTAAGTATCCTACCAATATAAAAGCAAGCAAAGGTAATAGCCAAGTCTGTAAAATTAATCCAATATTTTTTATCACCTAATGATTTTAGTAGGTAGATGGCTGCTAAAGCAGCTATGGCTGCAATAAGTGGATAATATAGTGATGGATATATAAAATAGAGTCCAAAGCTGAGTATTAGTATAATTGGATAGTAATATAATTTGTCATTTTGAGGAGCTGAGCTGCATGGCGATTCCTCATCAAGTTTTTTAACTATCAGTAGCAGTAGGGTCATAAATATCCCTAGCGCCATATTTTGCGAGCCCAACCTTAATTGAGCATTAACCGAACTTATAGAAGTCCAGCTAGCTTTTATCCAATCTAATAGAAATACAGAAATATCATAATTGAAGAACTCAGACCAGTCTTTAATAAGAAATGCATAGCTTGCTATAGAGGTGTAGGCGGTTATGGTAATTGCGCCATAGAGTGCCAGCCAAGCTGATTTGCAGTAATGTTCTATTAAGGTTGTGGTAATTAGGAAGAATATAAAAACCCAGATTGCAATTTGCAAGCTTTGTACGTCCCAACTGCTTAGTCCGCTAATGATCTTGAGGGTGGCTCCCATTAAGTCAGTGCCGTAATGATAATCGGTTAGTTTATAACTGAGATCAATGGAAGCTGATGGTGGGTATATATTGTTATTTGCAATATTTGCATAGAGAACATTGTGAACTCTATCCGGGTTGCTAAAAGTTAGGTCTCTAAGTCCATAGATTAGTGCTAAAGCTAGCGCGCAAGTTAGACTAGAGATTCTTGCTAGCTTGCCGTTATCACGAGCATCCTGGTTTGAGGCGTCATTATTAGCCAGCCTAGAAGGCGAAGCGATCCATAGGGCCATATTCAGGATTGTCAGTAGCCCGAGGCTGATATAAGTAGCCAATCTAAAACTATGGGTACTAAAGGCTATAGCATGAGCTAATAGCATTTCAAGCATGGCGCCAATAACAAAACTGATAGCTACTCTTGAGCTTGGATAGAGGTCTTTATTCCAAGTGAGTTTTACGAGCAGATAGTAACCACTTACAACACATAAGCCAAAGTAAGCTAAGACTATTATTGCTTTAATCATTTTGAATAATATTGGATAACTTTACGGGTAGCTTTAATAACATCATCAACATCTTCATCGTTGAGTTTTGGGAAAATTGGCAATGAAAGAATACGCTCTGAGAGTTTGCTGGAGACTGCTAGTTTAGTCAGATCTATATTTAAACTCTCCTTATAGAGTTTGTGTTCGTGCAAGGCACGGTAATGTATGCCGCAGCCTATATTTTCTGCTTGCAAGGCTTGTAATATTTGATTGCGGTCGCATTTAAGCTTCTCTAGTTCAAGCTCGATGATATATAGATGCCTTGCATGAACGAAACTAGAATCAGTATAATTAGCATCCTTGAGATCTGCAGGAGTCTTAAGCGCGAGTCCCTGTAATCCTTCTGTGTAGCGCTGCCAAATAGTTTCTCGGCGAGCTAGATATTCTGGAATCTTTTTGAGGTGAGCTATGCCAAGAGCCGCTTGCATATCTATCATGTTGTATTTATAGCCAAGGGTCACCACTTCATATGGTTTGAAGCCAGCACTGGTGAAACGCTTCCAAGCGTCAGCACTTAAACCATGCAATGAAGTTTGTTGTATTAAATCACAAAGTTCGGGGCGATTATGAGCTATTAATCCGCCTTCAGCGGTAGTTAGGTTCTTATTAACATAGAAGCTATAACAAGCAATATCAGCAAGAGTGCCAGTCGTGACGCCATGATATTTCGCTTCAACTGCATGCGCCGCATCTTCAATAATTAACAAGCCGTGTTTATCAGCAATTGCTCTTATTGCTTTAATATCAACAGGGAATCCAGCCAAATCCACTGGTACTATGGCTTTGGTCTTAGGGCTAATTGCAGCTTCAATAGCCTTTGGGTCTATATTATAAGTGCGAGCATCTACATCAACTATTATTGGTGTCGCGCCCACGTAGAGAACGCTATTAATAGTTGCGCAAAAAGTTATATCAGGCACTATCACCTCATCGCCTGGTCCAATACCAAGAGCGAGCATTGCTACATGCAGAGCAGCAGTGCATGAATTAAGGGCAAGGGTGTGTTTGACTCCAAGGTGCTTCGCCATATCGGCTTCGAACTGTTTGACTTTGGGTCCAGTGCCTATCCAGCCAGACCTTAGGGTCTCGACTACTGATTCAATAGCTTCTTCTTCTATTATTGGTGAA
>JAYVUR010000180.1:0-9604 GCA_043787715.1 Candidatus Melainabacteria bacterium | reverse complement strand
TCACCCATCACAAAACCATCACGGCGCAGATCGAAGGGACAGCTCGCTTCTTCAGGCGGGCAATCACGTTTAGATAGTGCGGTCATATTAGAGAAGGATGTAATTGCAAGCGGGTTGAGACAAGCCTCAGTACCGCCAGTGACCATAGCATCAGCAAGACCATGCTTAATATATATGTAGGCATCAAACATACTATCGAGTCCAGAAGCACAAGCAGTAGCATCAGACTTAGCTCTACCTTGCAGTCCATGCTGTATCGCTATCTGCCCGGACGCAGCGTTAGGCATCAGACGAATAATAGATCTAATACCTATTTTCTTAGAGCCGAATTGATTAAGCGTCAAAGTATCTTCTGAAGTAGTACGAATACCACCGATACCAGTACCAACAAAAGTACCAATGCGAGTACGATCTAGAGCATCAAGATTGATTTTAGAATTCCTAATAGCTTGCTGAGCCGCGACAACAGCATACTGAGTAAATAAATCCATATCCTTAATCATGCTACGCACTGCGCGCGGATCCGAGAAATATTCTTCGGGGTTGAAGTTCTTAATCTCACCGCCGATCTTCACCGGTACACCGAATTGAGTCGGATCACAATTCTCGATAAGACTAATGCCACTCTTGCCTGCAGTGATATTGGACCAGAAGCTATTAACGTCCTTACCTACAGGAGTCATAGTGCCGATACCAGTTATAACTACGCGTCTTTCTTTCATAAACAATCATCATAGCTTAAAATAAAAAGTGAGGCTGGTATCAGAAAAGTTTAAAAAAAAGATTGAGAAAATATTTCACTAATTCAGTTTTAATCGCGCTTTTACTGGGGGCTGCTTGGGCTTTGCCATTCCTGCTCGAGCGTTCGCCTGTCATCCTGAACGGAGCGACTGTCATCCTGAACGAAGTGAAGGATCCCCATGCAACCACTAAGGGATCCTTCGCGCTTCGCGCTCAGGATGACGCAGTCATAAATTTCTGGCAATACTGGAGCGGCAGCGAACGCGAACCCATGCTTGAACTGGTGCGGCGCTTCAATGCCGAGGATCACGGCTTCAAGGTGAAGATGCTCAGCATTTCTATGCCGCGCAAAAAAATCCTTATGGCGGTAACTGCTGGGGTACCACCTGATTTAGTGCATCTCGATGGTGATATGGTAACTGACTTCGCGCTGCGCAATGCACTAAGTGAAATCACAATTCAAGACTCAGAAAAATTCATTCCAGTTTATTTGCGCATGTTAAATATTCACGGCAAACAATGGGCGCTACCACTGATGCCGACTTGCGAAGCAATGCATATTAATAAAGGATTATTAGATCGCTACGGTCTTAGCGTGCCTAGGACTTTAGAGGATTTGGTTGTGGCGTTTGATACAGTTGGTGTGAACTCGTCAGATGTAGCGTGGTTGCCGAGCTGGCCTCCCTGGGCTGGAAGGTTTATTCCTATTGTGTTTGGCGGCTCTTGGGGAGACGAGGAGCATATCACCGCCAATTCGCCAGAAAATATTCGCGCTTGGACTTGGGTGCAGGAGAATTTTGCGCGCAAAATTCCGCGCGACAGACTTGCTGCTTTTACTGAAGGTTTCAAAGCTTATCAAAGCCCGGACAATCCTTTTTATGCTGGTCGCATCGCTATAGAAAACAGTGGTGTCTGGGAGCGTAATCTTGCTACTAAGTTCGCGCCGAAGATGAATGTAGTGGTTGCGGCGTTTCCGCATGCTTCGCAAATCAGTCGTCATCCTGAGCGAAGCGAAGGATCCCCAAGCTTTGCGCAACGCATAGGGATTGCCACGCCCGCTTCGCGGGTTCGCAATGACTATACTTTAGTTAGCGTCGACGCTCTCGCTATTCCCCGTGGTGCTAAACATCCAGAGCTTGCTAAGAAATTCGCTGAATGGTTATTAGAGCCCGAGCAAGTTGAATACCTGGCGCGCGCGCAAGCTAAGTTCTCGCCACTGCGTGAGACAAGTTCTAAGTTCATAGCTAATCACCCCAATCCTTATATAGAAACTTTCATCGCACTTGCTAATTCTCCTCATGCGATTTATTTCCCACAACTCTCTTGCGTGCAGAGATACAGGCGTGAGATTGGTGATGCCTATAACCGAGTGCTGCGCATGGAGGTCACAGCCAAGCAAGCTCTTGATGATTTACAGAAAACCATGGAAGTAGCGTGTCAGCCCAAGTAATGAATTTACTTATCTTACCAAATATTATCTAATCGCCCACTAGACCTATGTTCAAATTATTAGAGCTGCATTAAGCATTTTTAAGGGTATCTAATAAGAAGATATAATTTTCAGGTGGTCAGCACCTGACCTTAACACCATGGCAATAGAAACCAAAATCAATAGTAAAGCGCTTGAAGTCGATTCAGTAACCATTAGGTTCTGCGGCGATAGCGGTGATGGTATGCAACTTACTGGCAGCCAGTTCACCACCACTAGTGCACTAGCGGGTAATGACATCAGTACTTATCCTAATTTTCCAGCTGAGATCCGTGCACCTCTAGGTACGCTTGCTGGTGTTTCCGGTTTCCAAATTCATTTTAGTTCTAATGAGATTTATACAGCTGGCGACGCACTTGATGTTCTTGTGGCGATGAACCCTGCAGCTCTTAAAACCAATGTTAGTGATCTTAAACAAAACGGCATACTTATCGTTAATGAAGATAGTTTCAACGCGGTTAACTACCAAAAAGCTGGCTACCCTGAGAATGCTGACGCGTTAACTCCGCTTAAATCTAAATACACAGTCTATGAAGTTCCTTTCACCAAGCTGGTTATGACTGCGCTTGAAGATTCTGCGCTTCCAAGCAAATCCAAAGAGAAATGCAAAAACTTATTCGCGCTTGGTTTGATGTATTTCATCTACTCAAGACCGCTTGAGCCGACTATTAAATGGCTTGAACAGAAGTTCGGCAGCAAACCAGATGTTTTTGATGCGAACGTGAAAGCACTTAAGGCTGGATATAATTTTGGTGACACTTGTGAGATGTTCCAAAACACTTTCGTGGTGCCTAAAGCTAGTATCGCTCCTGGTACTTACCGCAACGTTACTGGTAATGAAGCGTTGTCTGTAGGTTTAGTAACCGCTTCTGAGCTTACTGGTAGACCGTTATTCATTGGTTCGTATCCTATTACTCCAGCTACTGAAATCCTTCAAGAACTCAGTAAATTTAAAAACTACGGCGTTAAATCTTTCCAAGCAGAAGATGAGATCGCTGGCATAGGAACCGCTCTAGGAGCATCTTTCGCAGGACACTTAGCTGTTACTACCACTTCTGGTCCGGGCATCGCACTTAAGTCTGAGTTTATGAACTTAGCAGTGATGACCGAACTACCTCTGATCATCGTTAACGTTCAGCGTGGTGGACCATCTACAGGTCTTCCGACCAAACAAGAACAGACAGATCTATTACAAGTATTATTCGGACGCAATGGTGAAAGCCCGATGCCGGTAATTGCTGCGCGCAGTCCTTCGGATTGTTTCGACGCAGCGATTGAAGCGGCTCGCATCGCGACTCAATTTATGACTCCTGTGGTATTACTCAGTGATACTCAAGTGGGCATAGGTTCTGAGCCTTGGAAACTACCTGACGTAAGTACTCTACCTAAGATGGAAGTTAAATTTACAGTACCGGGCGAAGATACAGCTTTCATGCCATATCAGCGTAACGAGTTACTTGCACGTAACTGGGCTATACCCGGAACCCCTTATGGTGAGCACACTCTAGGCGGACTCGAGAAAGAAAACATCACAGGTACAGTAAATCTCTCAGCGCAAGTACACGAAGAAATGACTCATATCCGTTCACAAAAAGTAGCGAACATCGCTAAAACAATTCCAGCAACTGAAGTTTACGGTAATGAGAGTGGTGATTTACTATTGCTCGGTTGGGGTAGCACCTATGGTTCTATTCGCTCAGCGACTGATGAGCTACTTAATCGCGGACATAAGGTTGCACAAGTGCATCTAAGACATATCAATCCTCTACCTGATGATCTTGGCGCTATTCTTAAGCGCTTCAAGCAGGTAGTGCTGCCTGAACTGAACTTAGGTCAATTATTAATGCTTATTCGCTCTAGATATCTTATAGATGCTAAGGGTATTAACCAAATGAATACTAAGCCTTTTGCGGTGGGTGATTTAATCGCTAAAGCGGAGGAATTATTGAAATGATGGCAGAACTAACAATTACTAATACAGATCCAAGCACACTCACCAAAGACGATTTCGTCAGCGAAGGTGATGTCAAATGGTGTCCTGGTTGCGGCGATTATTCGATACTCAGCTCAGTGCAGACTGTGTTACCTACACTTGGTATTCCGCGAGAGAAATTCGTTTTCATCTCTGGAATTGGCTGTTCAAGTAGATTCCCTTACTATGTAGATACTTACGGTATGCACACTATCCATGGTCGCGCGCCGACTGTAGCTACTGGCGTCAAGCTTGCCAATCCAGATCTGTCAGTGTGGATGGTAACTGGTGACGGTGATGGTCTTAGTATCGGTGGTAACCATACTATGCATATGATCCGCCGTAATATGGATCTTAAAGTTCTATTATTCAACAACCGTATCTATGGTCTTACTAAAGGACAATTCTCACCAACATCTGAGAAAGGTAAAGTAACTAAAACTTCTCCTTATGGTTCTTTGGATAATCCTATTAACCCTCTATCTCTAGCACTTGCTGCTGGCGGCACTTTCGTGGCGCGCACATCAGCTGCTAATCCTAAGCATATGCAAGAAGTTCTACGCGCAGCTGCAGCTCACTCAGGAACTGCCTTTGTCGAGATATTCCAGAACTGTAATATATTTAACGATGGTGCTTTCGCTAAGTACATGAATAAGGAAACTAAAGACTCTGAGAACCTAGTTCTAGAAGAAGGTAAGCCACTATTATTCGATAATGGCAGCCGCGGCATAGTAATGCAAACTGGTGCTGATCCTAAGCTTGCTATAGAAGAAGCTGAGACTCCGGGCGCATTAGTTTCTAAGAATGGTAATAAATTCTTAGTACACAATCCTAAGAACGAAAACAATACTCTTGCTTGTTTAATCGCTCAATTAGGTATCAATGAGTGTGCTGAATTCCCAGCTGCTATGGGCGTGATTCGTTCTGTGATTCGTCCTACTTACCATGCTGGTTTAATGGCACAGCAAGAACAAGCTATCGCGAAGAAGGGCAAAGGTAGTATTAAAGACCTTATTTATGCTGGGGAGACGTGGGTAGTAAGTTAAACTCTCGTCAAAACACTTTTATCTATAGTTTTAGCAGAATATGCTAGCTATAATAGCCAAAAACCTGCTAAAATCACTAGCTATTTTAGCCTAAATTTGGGTAAAATATAGGGTATGCGGCGATTTATCGAGGCTGAACTCAAAAATTGGTCTAAGCAAGCTCAGCCTAAACCACTAATATTACGCGGAGCTAGGCAGGTTGGCAAAACCTATATCGTAGAAAAATTCGCGCAAAATTTCAAAGAGTTCATCAATATCAACTTCGAGGCTAGTCCCAGCCTTAAAAACTACTTCGATGAAGATTTAGATCCGCATCTTATAATTCAAAAACTCGAATTAAAATTCAAAACCAAAATTAACAAATCAACTACGCTAATTTTTTTTGATGAGATTCAAGCCTGTCCGCGAGCTATTCAAACACTTAGGTTTTTTTATGAACAGATTCCGGGCTTGCATATAATTGCAGCCGGCTCCTTGCTTGAATTCGCTTTAAAGTCAGGGGAGATTAGTATGCCCGTAGGCAGAGTTCATTATCTTTTTCTGCGTCCCCTTAATTTCAAAGAGTTTTTACTTGCCACTAGTAATCAACAAGCGCTGGAATATATTGAACAAATCAGCTTATCAAAAGGCATTGATGAAGACATTCACAAAATCCTTCTAGAAGAATTTAAACTATATATGTTCCTAGGTGGTATGCCTGCTGTTATCAACAAGTATATTGAGACTAATAGCCTTCTAGATTGCTCTCAAGAACAGAATGACATTATTAATACCTATAGAGACGATTTTAGTAAGTACGCAAAGGAAAAACAACTTAGGTATTTAGATTTAATAACCGAGAACGTCCCTAGATTACTAGGTAAGAAATTCAAATACTCCAAAATTGACCCAGAGGTTAAATCGCTATATTTCAAAGAAGCTCTATGGTTACTCAATAGATCAGGATTAGTTGACATCATCAAAGCTACTACTGGAGAAGCTCTACCAATGGGGGCTACTGCTTCAGACAGGAATTTCAAAGTGAATTTTCTAGATTCTGGGCTTGTATATAGAATCTTAGATTTGGAAGAGTCTATTCTAGAAAGCTCAAACATACATAATTTGGCTTCAGGTGGACTCGCTGAACAAATAGTAGGTCAAGAATTAATGGCATATCAAGACCCACATTCAAGACCGGAGCTATTCTATTGGGAACGCAATGGTGCAGAAGCTTCCGCTGAAGTTGATTTTCTCTATCAATACAAAACTAATATTTATGGCATAGAAGTCAAAGCTGGTAAGACTGGTAAACTACAAAGTTTGCACCAGTTTATGACAAAATATAAATCAGCTTGGGGCATCAAAATCTCTCAAGACACACTTAGACTAGATGAGAAGATCTTAAGTGTCCCCATATATGCTATCAGTCGCTTAGAAGCTTTGCTCTGTTCGCTCTAGAACTGATGCAGCCAGTTCCTTCAGTCGCGCCTTCGGAATTACGATCTGCCTGCCGCCTAAACGCTGAGTAACTATACTCTGTTCAAGAATCTGCTTCTGACAGTCACCTTGCCATGATTTTAGGACAGAAGCTAATAAAGACGTCTAGGTTAGTTGTCATAAAACAAGATAACAGCTTGGGACTCGCTTATTTGTCAAGGCGGATAATAACCCATATGGATAAATCGCGCCAAGACAATTTTATCTGCTAATTATATGGATTATATTCCTTATAATTAGCTCATTATGCGGATAGCATTCCTTATAACTATAAATTAGTGATAGAATAGCCCACTATAGGGAATTAATTCCTCATATTACCATGCGGCTAGCTAGGACTAAATATCAAGAATTAATCACCAATTATGCAAGGCCAGGCAAAATCCTAATGCTATTTGGGCCGCGCCGAGTTGGTAAAACTACTCTACTAAACAACTATCTCAAACAGATCGCTCCAGAGAAAGTTTTAAAAATAGAAGGTGATGACGCTTTCATTCATCAAGGATTACAAAATCTTAGTATCGAGACTCTTAAACAAAAATTCTCTGCTTATTCAGTTTTAGCTTTTGATGAAGCACAAAAAATACTAGGCATAGATATGATACTTAAACGCATAGTAGATCATATTCCTGAGCTTAGAATTATCGTTACCGGCTCATCATCATTAGATATCGCTCAGCAGACATCTGAGACTCTTACTGGGCGCAAACATACTATTACAGTTTTCCCTTTCGCACAGTTCGAATTAACTGAGAATAGTTATGAAACCCAATCTAGACTAGAGTCTAGGTTAATCTATGGCTACTATCCTCAAGTCGTAAATGCCACTAACGATCTTGAACGTAGAGTAGAGCTAGAAAACCTCAGGCAGGACTATCTAATGAAAGATATTTTAGAAGTAGAGGGGATCAAAAACTCTCGGCGAATAGCTAACTTAGTGCAGTTACTTGCCTATCAAGTCGGTCAAAATGTCTCAGTCAATGAGCTTGGTGAACAATTACGCAAAGAAGATTCTAAATTAGACAATAAAACTATTACTAGATACCTTGATTTACTTGAGAAATCATTTGTGATTTTTTCTAGAGCTTCCTACAGCCAAGGCAATCCCCGTAAAGAAATCATTAACCATAAAAAATACTATTTCTATGATTTAGGTATGCGTAACGCTGTAATTAATAATTTCAGCCCTCTTCAAGAAAGAAATGATCAGGATATTGGTGGACTTTGGGAAAACTACATCACAGTAGAACGTTTAAAGCTTAATAGTCTTTATCAAAGACCGATCAATAACTACTTCTGGCGCATGAAAGGCACTGAAAGCCAAGAATTAGATTTAATCGAAGAAACTGGCGGCAGTTTATATCCTATTGAAATTAAATTCTCTAAAAATCAAGCCAAATTACCAAGCACCTGGAAATCACTTTATATAGACTCTGATAATGCTAAACAGAAATCTCAAGCTTTGCAAATTATCAATAAAGAGAATTATATAGAGTTTATTTCACCTTAGACAAAACCGCCTCAGCAACAGCTTTAAGTGAAGTACGCTGATCCATAGCTCGCTTCTGCATAATACGGTAAGCATTAGCTTCATCTATGCCTGTTTCGCGCATTAATGCACCCTTGGCTTTTTCAATTAGCTTGCGGGTTTCAAGCTTATCCGCGAGTGACTTCACTTCATCACTAAGATCTTCAAGTTCTATAGCACGGGAGATTGCGATCTCAATAGCTGGTCCAAGATCAGCCTTGCGTAGTGGCTTAGTAAGATAGCCAAAAATACCAGCTTCACTCGCTTCTTCGTATAATTCGCGCTGACTATAAGCAGTGAGCATAATAATTGGGATACGGCGATTAAGAGTCTCCTTGAGCTTGCGCGCGGCTTCTATACCAGTCATCTGCGGCATCATAATATCCATAAAAATCACATCAGGATCTAAACGCTTAGCAAGCTCGTAAGCTTCAAGACCATCTTTAGCTTCGCCTACTACCGTGTAGTAAGGAGTCTCTTCGAGCATCTCCTTGAGATCCATGCGAATTAACGGCTCATCATCAGCCACTAAGACTTTGATTGCGTCTTCGTTGGTGTTAAATTCTAAATCTGACATGAGTTAATTATATCCTGTGTCATCCTGAGTGCGTAGCACGAAGGATCCTTCGCTACGCTCAGGATAGCAAAAACGTGACCGACGTCACGCTTTTGCGCTTTCAATCACGAGTGCAAAATTTTATGTCACTGACTTTAATTAATTAAAATGATCCCAGGCAACCTTAACCTCACTCTTGCCCCGCCACTCTTGCGGTTCTCTAAAGCAACCTCCGCACCAAGACTATCTTCAGCAAGGTTGCGCACTATCTCCCAACCAAGTCCAGTGCCAGTTTTATAATCGAAGCCATCAGGGAAACCCTTACCATTATCTTCTACCACTAATAATAAATCTTGAGTGTGAGGCAGTTTGCCAGATTCAGCGTAGAGACTGATATTAATCTCAGTAAGATCAGCACCAGCATGTTCTAGACTATTACTAAGTAGTTCATTAAGCACTAGAGCTAAATTCGTCGCCTTCTCACTAATAATAAAAACCTTCTCAGGACAATGAAAATTCAGCTTAAGATTAGGCACACCGAAGGAAGCCACCACCTCGCGAATAATAGTTCCAGCCAGACCACCAAAATCCACCTGCTCTATATCTTCGGCAGTAGAAAGGGTTTCATGCACCAGACTAATACTACTAGTACGGCTAATTGCTTCATTAAACGCTTCGCGCAGTTCGGGGTGACGGCGACTTTGCATGCGCAATAAAGAAGATACGGTCTGAATATTGTTTTTGACTCGATGGTGAATTTCTCGCAGTAGGGTATCTTTGATTTTGATTTCTGATA
>JAYVUR010000179.1:0-6286 GCA_043787715.1 Candidatus Melainabacteria bacterium | reverse complement strand
GTAGAACAAGCGCAGGCAACATTGGATGCCGCTAATGCAAATTTAATTAATGCTCAAAAAAATCAAGAACGCACTAAAACTCTTTATGAAGAAAAAATTGCCGCCGGCAAAGATGTCGACTTGGCTGTAAGTCAAGAGCAGTCTGCTCAAGCCCAGTTGGCGCAAGCACTTGCGAGCTTAAACCAAGCAAAAGCTAGTCGTGATTTTACGCAAGTATTAAGTCCAATTGACGGCATAATTGCTGAAAGATATATGAATGTAGGAGATCAGCCAAGTCCAGCAACTCCAATTTTCCTAATAATTAATCCTCAAACAGTTGTTATTCAAGCTAATTTACCTGTGGATTATAATTCTCACATCAACCCCGGACAAGAAGTAAGTATTATTGCTCCTGGTACGGATAAGCCTATTTTTGGCACAGTATTAATCGAAGGCATAAAAGTAGATCCTGTTAGCAATAGTCTACCTATTCAGATTAAAGTTTCTAATCCCGAGAATATTTTAAAAATCGGCATGCTTGTGAAAATAAAAATACTACTTGCTGTACATAAATCTGCTTGGGTTATACCTAAAGAATGTTTGATTGGTTCTTCTGAAGATCCCAATAAATTCCTTGTTAATAAAGTAGTAAATGGGCAAAGCCTACCAGTCTATGTCCAAACGGGGATTATTTCCAATGGTGAGGTTGAAATCACTGATGGACTTAAAGTCGGAGATCTTGTTATTAAAGACATTGGTTATGAATTGCCTAAAGGAACGAGAGTTAATTAAATGCCAAATGATTCTCTTTATAAATTTATAAGCCAGCAAAGTAGAGGCATTTACTTATCCGTACTTATATTATCCCTAGCAGGTATTATTGCTTTATTTGCTCTCCCTAGTGGCATCTATCCAGAGGTCGTATTTCCGCGCGTAGTTGTAATCGTAGAAGCTGGTGATGTTGCGGCTAAGACCCTTTTGCCTAGCGTTACTAGACCAATTGAAGAAAGTGTTAGTAAAATACCTGGTTTCAAGCAAGTAAGAACTAAAACTTTAAGAGGCGCTGTTGAAGTTTCCGTAGAATTTTCAACTCAAACTGATATGAAACAAGCTTTACAAGAAGTCAGGAGTAGAGTGGGAGAGCTTAAAGCTAATTTCCCTAATAACCCAACTATCACTATTGAAAGACTGATGCCATCTGTATTTCCCGTTTTAAGTTACAACCTTACTGCCAGTAATTTATCAATCACTGATTTAAATGATTTAGCTATTTATCAAATCAGACCGCGTTTACTAAAAGTTCCAGGAGTAGCTCAAGTCAAAATCGAAAGTTCAAAAACAAGAGAAATTGCTATAGAAGTAAGCCCAGAAAAATTAGCGTTATATCGATTAACGCTTAATCAAATTATTGCTGCTATTCAATCAACCAATCAAGTTACAGTTGTTGGTCGTAGTAATAATTTTCATCAGCAGACTTTAATCCTAGGAACAGGGGAATTATTTCAGCCAGATGATTTCAAAAAAATCGTCGTTGCCATCAACGGTGGTGTCCCAGTTACGCTGCAAGATGTTGCAAATATACATTTAGGTTCTAACGATGTGGTAAATGCCTTTAATGGCAATGGCCGCCCAGCAGTGCTAATCAGCATACTCAAACAAGCCGACGGCAATCTAATTAATATCAGCAAAGACGTGAATAATGAATTGCCTAAAATATTAAAGCAAGTTCCACTTGGTGTTCAGATTCAACCTGTTTATAATCTTGCCGATTTAGTTTCAAGTTCAATTGATAATCTTCGTGATGCAATTTTAATTGGAATTTTACTTATAATCATTATTATTTTTCTTTTCTTACGTGATTGGTCGACGACACTGATTGCAGCGTCTACTATCCCAATCACGATGGCCATCACATTTGCTTTTATGTTTATAGGTCAGCAAACACTTAACCTTATGAGCCTAGGGGGTCTTGCAATAGCTGTTGGCTTAGTGATTGATGATGGAATAGTCATAATCGAAGGTATTTCTCATAACTTGCAGTTGGGGCTAAAGCCTCCTGCCGCTATTAAAAAAGCCATTACTGAACTAACGATGCCTATTATTAGCTCTACTTTAACTACAATTGTAGTTTTTGCGCCACTTGGATTACTGGAAGGGGTCGTTGGTCAGTTTTTCACAGCATTAAGTTTCACGTTATCGTCTTCAGTTATTGTTTCTCTATTTATCGCCTTAACTCTAACTCCAACAATGTGTCGGGATTTTTTGAGAATTAAAAAGAAGGAAGGTGTTAGTCATAAACCTTTTGCTACGAAAATCAGAAATTTTGATTTGATCAAGCTTTTACAAAAACTTCTAGCGACCCCAAGAATAGTTATTACTGCGTCTATTGCAGTCTTAGTATTACTTTTCCCTCTTAGTCAAATGCTAGAAAAAGAATTTATGCCAGTAATTGATGAAGGCAGCTTTGTTTTAGATTATTTCGCGCCCGCAGGAACTTCACTTGAGGATACTGATAAAATCGCTAGAAAAATAGAAACGATATTAACTAATATCCCAGAGGTTATGAATTTTTCTAGGCGAACTGGCGCGCAAATGGGTTTAGCAGCAACAGAAACCAGTAGAGGAGACATTTTGGTGCGCTTAGTGCCATTAAACAAAAGACGTCATTCGACGATGCAAGTTATGCAAATTGTGCGTAAAAAGCTAGATCAAGAGCTTCCTGGTATTGATATGGAATTGATGCAGATTTTACAAGATTTTATTGGCGATATGGCAGATTCCCCGGCCCCCATTGCCGTAAAAATCTTTGGTGATGATTCTGAGACCTTAAAAAATCTATCTATTCAAGTAGGGAATATCCTTAAGTCAGTAAATGGCGTTGTTGATATTCATCGCAACACCAGACCCAGTGCTACTGAAGATACGGTGCAGGTGAACCCGGTGCTAGCAAGTAAGTTTGGCTTGTCTGTCTCTGATGTCTTAAATCAAATAAAAACCACTATGCTCGGAACTATAGTTACTTCAGTTAGAGAGCAAGAAAAATTAATCCCTGTTAGAGTACGTGTCTCTGATTCTGCTCGGCTTTATTTTAGTGAACATCTTGAGTCATTGCCAATTTCCAATATCATCGGCGACACACTTCCATTAGCTGCTCTTGCCACTGTTGAATTAAAATCAGGAAATCTGGAAATCAGAAGAGAGAATATGTCTCGTCTGGGTTTTGTAACCGCACGCCTAGAGAATAGAGGTCTAGCCAGCGCGATGAAAGAGATCCAAGCTAAAATTGCTAAATTAAAATTACCGCGCAGTTACTATATTAGTTATGGCGGTCAGTGGGCAACTCAGCAAGCGGCTTTTGTCAATTTATTTTTGGTTCTAGGTTTAGCAGTTTTACTCGTGTATCTTATTCTCGTGTTTCAATTTCGCTCGCTATTAACACCAATTCCAATATTAATTGCAATTCCATTGTCATTATTTGGTGTTGTAATCGGACTCTTGGTAACTCATACAGCATTGAATATTTCATCTTTTATGGGAATCATTCTTTTAGTTGGGCTAGTGGTAAAAAATGGCATAATTCTTCTGACATATTCTCAGCAAGCGATCAAGGAAGGTTTAACTTTAGATGTAGCTCTTATTGAAGCAGTTAGATTAAGGCTTAGACCAATTTTGATGACAACCATCTGTACACTTTTAGGATTACTTCCTTTGGCATTAGGTATTGGTGCAGGCTCTGAACTCCAGAAGCCTTTAGCTATTGCGGTAATATCCGGCTTATCTTTCTCCACACTAGTTACGCTATTAGTAACACCAAGCTTATTGCTATTAATTGACAAGCTCGTTCCTAAAACAACCTGAACAATAGTATTACCTCACCTAATTTTTGTGTTATATTATCAAGCATGAAACAACTCCCATCTTGGCTCATCCCTTTAGCCCTAGTTTTGACGCTAGTTTTATTTTTAAGCGGCACTTACAATGGCATAGTAACTAAGAGCGAAAGCGTAGAAGCACAGTGGGGACAAGTATCTAATAGTTACCAGCGCCGTGCCGACCTTATTCCAAATCTAGTCGAAGTCGTAAAAGGCTACGCCAAACACGAAGAACAGACTTTAGTTGAAGTAATCAGCGCCCGTGCAGAAGCCACTAAAACCAGTATTAACGCTAACAATCTCAGTCAAGAAAATCTAAATAAGTTTAACCAAGCACAAACTAGCCTTGGTGGAGCACTTAATAAGTTACTTGCCGTAGTCGAACAATATCCCAACCTTAAGGCTAATGAAAATTTTATGGCTTTGCAAACTCAGCTTGAAGGTACCGAGAATCGCATCAGTAACGAAAGAAGAGTGTTTAACGAGGCTGTTCAATCTTACAATACTTATATTAAAACTTTCCCACAAAATCTCTTTGCTTTAATTTTTGGCTTCCAAGCTAAGCCATATTTCCAGAGCGATAAAGCTGCCGAAACTGCTCCTCAGGTGAAGTTCTAATGCTATTAAGCCAAGAAGACAAAAACCAACTTTCAGCAGCTATTGCGATTGCTGAGAGTCATAGCTCTGCCGAAATTCGAATACACATAGAAAGCAAATGCCAAGACCCTCTAGCAAGAGCTAAGCAAATCTTCAAGAAGCTTGGCATGCATAAAACCAAATTACGTAATGGTGTAATACTGTATATTGCTAGCCAAGATCGTAAACTCGCTATCTTCGGTGACCAAGGTATACACGAGCAACTTGATGATAATTATTGGCAACAAGAAAAAGACCTTTTAATCAAAGCCTTTGGCTCCGAAGATTTTCGTGGCGGTATTGAACATTGCATCAGAAATATTGGCACAAAACTACAGAAATATTTTCCTCGCCTCAATAATGATGAAAATGAATTAAGCAATGAGGTTTCTATTGGTGAATAAATTACTACTCATCAGCTTATTAACACTTCCGCTTATGGTCTTTGGTGCAGATTTTGTACCGCCAAGACCAAGCCCTGAACGCCTTGTAAACAACCTCTCTAAACAATTCCCAAACTTGCTCAATCACGAAGAAGAAATTAGACTCGAAGCAAAACTAGATGATTTTAATAATAGCTCCTCCAACCAAATAGCTATAGTCATCGTAGACAGCCTCAATGGTCGTGAAGTTAATGAGTTCTCTACAGCCTTATTCAATACATGGGGCATAGGACAGAAAAAAAATAACAATGGTGTCTTGATTCTGGTGAAACCCACCACTATTGAAGGTGGACGTAAAGTATACATCAGTACCGGTTATGGGCTAGAAGCTGTGCTACCAGATGTAAGCTGCAAACAGATTATTGACAATGATATAACCCCTCGCTTCAAGAGAGGTGAATATTATGCTGGTCTTGACACTGCCACAACCAGAATAATGGCTCTGGCTCTACATGAATTCAATAAAAATACAGTTAATGAGCAAGAGCAGTTTTATATAGCTCTCTTAACAGTGTTGCTAATTTTTGCTTTTCTATTCTTTATTAGAAGAAGCTCACTATGGCGTACTCCAGATGATAGCTATAATATCTCCAGACGCGGCTATCACCGTTACTATCCTAGTGGATTCTCTAGTGCTGGCTTCGGCAGCGGCTTCTCTAGCAGTAGCGGTGGTAGTTTTAGTGGCGGCTTCGGCGGCGGCTTCTCTGGCGGCGGTGGTGCTGGAGGCAGCTGGTAGGCGTAGTCCCTTCATCTGCCCCATATTTTAAGGCTCTTAAGATCTCTTTTTCTCCACACCCCATTTGAATATCCCATCAAGAATACCTAGAGCGCTTGTATCACCATACTTCCTGGCAGCAATACCATCTAATTGAATTTGATCGGCTCTTGTCTCTTGCTCAGATTTCTTTTTAAAAATCCCTGACCTAGTTATTAACCGCACTCCTTCAGTAAGTCTTCCTCCGCTGCGCGGTGATGAATCTTGCAATGAAACAGTATTGCCATCCGTGCCTTGAAAAGCAACGAAATGACCACCTTGCCTTTTGCATAAGCCAGTGGATGGATTAAGGTACCAACCAACATGTCCGGTAACATCATGTCCTGGATCAGCAAGATTCTTTAAAAGTTCAGCTTGAGTCATAGGTTCCGTTGGATCAGAAACTTCAGCCGCTCCCCAACCTTTCCACTCAGTATCTTTTGTAAACTTAAAGCCCCTATTACCAATAAACTTAGCTAGACCTTCCCTGTATTGCCGTGGTGTTGACCATCCCCCCGTATACTAAACATCTGAGTGAAGTAAACTAGGAGGATGTATGGCTAAATTAACTAAAGATCAGTGGGATGAAGTAATAGTAAAGG
>JAYVUR010000178.1:0-4444 GCA_043787715.1 Candidatus Melainabacteria bacterium | reverse complement strand
GGATTCTTCACTTCGTTCAGAATGACAGGTACTATAAGCAATCCACTATATAGCCGCAAAAATTAGCCGCAAGACTTCAGCATGAAACCGTGTCAGCGGCTCAGCAAAAAAACAAAAATAAGCATAAGCAATAGTCCAGCCACCTATCACATCTTCCCAGAAGTGCACACACAGATATATCCGTGATAAGCCCAACAAAAAAGGCATAACAAAAACAAGAATATACAATTGAGGCATAGTGCTTAATTCGGGTTGAAAGAATCTAGCAATAGCAAAATATAAAGCTAGCGAAGTGACTGCATGCCCAGATGCAAAACTATAACCCTTAACTGTAATACGCCTAAGAGCCTCTGCCGGTCTAGCTTTACGCACAGTATTCTTAATAACTAAATTCATAGCATAAGCCCAGCCCCAAAGCCCAGTCACATAAAAACCTCGCTCGAAATCCACCGCACAGAGCATCAAACAAATAATAAATTGCGGAAATATATTACCCAAAAGAGTAAAATATCTAACCACTAAAAGCTCGTAGTTTATTTTATTAATGCATCGCTCCTAATTTTTTGGTAATAAAATTAGCAACTCCGGGGATCTTCCAATCGTACATATCGCAAGCCGTATTAAGTCCGCGCCAACGCCAATCTCTACGACGCTTATCATTCTTAAAAACCGATCTCTCTAAGCGCGACTTAGCCGAATCTGTATCGCCAGCAAGCAAATACCAATACGCCATCCTTAGATAAGCTAAGCTATACGCTTCGTCACGCACCGCCTCGAAATTCATCTCAGTCGCTGGAGCCGATTGCCCTTCAAAAGCAGTCTGGACATACTCTTGCAAGCAAGCATCAGTAGTATTAGCATCCAGTACCGCAAGCGTTACCTTTTCAATCTGGTTTGGTTTGACGTTTTGCACAGACTGTTGCGGATGTATACGATAAGCACCGAGTGGCTCATCAATATGATGGAACTGAGTACGGCGAGATATCCTTAGCCAAAAATCCCAATCCTCATAAGGTATAAACTCTGTACGCTGCACACCCAGAGTGCTTAGTATCTCACGCTTAATCATTGGTGTTACCGAAGGCACGAAGTTCCGATTCAAAAGATCGAAATAAACAAAACCTGAAAACCCTTCACGCTGACGTGGAGCCGCAGCTAGTGAACGTCCCTGCATATCAATACGATCAACCGCCGCATAAACAAACCCCACCTCGGGAAAAGCATCAAAGACATCAAGCTGTTCTTCTAGTTTCTCAGGGTACCAAATATCATCTGAATCTACTAACGCGATATAGTCACCAGTAGCAAGACTAATGCCATAACTACGAGCTTTGGCTCTTTCTTCGTTAGTCTTCTTGTGATATTTAATTCGAGAATCTTGCTCGACATAGCGCGCCACTATCGCTTCAGTACTATCAGTACTGCCATCATCAATAAACAAAAGCTCAAAGTCTTCAAAGTTTTGAGCCAAAACACTCTCTATTGTCTCGCCGATATATTCAGCTCGGTTGTAACTCGGGATTATTACTGATACTTTTGGCACAGGCTTTCACAAATTCCCCTATATCTATATTACTGCGATTTAGAATTTTGGCTCCGGCTGCAGTATAAGACCAAATGGTACCGGGATAAACTATCATTGGCGCGTAATAGGTCTGACTATCAGCAAAAACCTTAGCCAGATTAGTCCTACATTTGTCATGCTCGGGACGTTGGAATATCGGCGATCCAGATTGGCAGCAATAAATACCATCAAGCTTAAGTATACGCTTGACCTTAAAGTAGAAAGCTTCTTCAATAAGTCCAGCCGCAAAACCCACTGGATCAGTAGAATCACAAAGCACCAGATCGAACTTCGCATCCTCAGCTTCGTCTATATATTTAAGCGCATCTTCAACTCTAAGTTCAAGCTTAGGATTATCGAAAGCTGAAGCCACTTGCGGGAAATACTTAATAGATGCATCAATAACTTTTTGATCTATTTCAACCATCGTCACCTTAGTAATGCGCTCAGCCCAATTCTTCAGCAGGTCACGCACTATACCTCCATCACCAGCACCAAGCACTAAAATTCTCAAATCAGTCCCGCTAATATTTTGCATACCATAACTAGTAAGCGAGCTATGGTACATATGCTCGTCTAAGTCACTTAATTGGTAGGTGCCATCAAGAGTAAGCACTGTACCAAAAATTTTATTCTCAAAAATCATAATATCCTGGTAATCGCTCTGCTCGCGATAAAGCTGTTTCTGCACTTTTAAGCCAAAAGCCTGCTCATCACCAAGTACTTCATAAAACCAATTAGCATCTGCCATAACGAACCGAATTGTAGCAGTTCTACTAGCGCAACAATCAGCTCCTGTTATAACTTTATTATAATCATACCAATCAAGCTTTAATTAATTTAATTCAAGTAACTACTCCAAATGACCGAGAGATACAAGTAACGGGGGATAGCATGCACGAAACATTATTTGATAGGTCCGACTTCGTCCCAAAAGACGTCTTGGACAAATCGCCATTTCATTATTTCACTAGCTTAGACGCTAGCTTTAGAATTAAACTCTTTAAATCTAAAGCCGAGGAGTTACTTGATAGACTGCAAGAGAACTTCAAAACTTCTCAACTTGAGGATGTCTATCGCAATCAATGGGAAAAGCTACTTAGACGCAGTAAGCTTGCTTAAATGGCAAGTTTACCTTTAGCCACACCGCGCACCAAGACCTTAAGTCCACTGGTGGTCTGAGTCTCAAGCTCCAGCGGCATTGTCAGACTATAGCTGCCCGCACTTAAAAGCTCGGTTACCGTTAGCGTAAATGGCGCGACCAAATGACAAGTAGCAGTACTAGCATTGGTTGCAAGTTCAGGACTAAGAGCAACTAGCTCTGGATTATAAGTCTTAGTACCAGCTTTAAGACTTGCAACTCTAGATTTACCGTTTACCTTATAACTAAAACTAATATCACCATTACTAACATCAGTCATTATCGGATCGCCCTCGATATCGTCAAAATCTGCCACAAAACCATAATTATCAATTACAGATGCCGACTCAACCGGATTGTCCAAGCTAATAATGCTATCTATTATTTGATTATGGAAGCTAATAACAATAGGTCTAATATATAAAGTATCGGTAGCAGTATTAGACTTCAAATTCGAAACCAAATTAATCAATCGCAAATACTGCTTGGCATTGAAACTAAAAGTCAATCGTTGTACTTGATCTAGAACAATCTCCTTAGAAATATATTGGATCTCGAGCATATCTTGATACTTGGATTTAACCGCCTTAAATCTAATAGTGAAACCTAGATCATTAAGTTCAGTTTGAGTATCCGTCTCAGCATTAATACTCATCACAGTTAGCGCATCAGCAAGAGCAGAATTAAGCACTCCATTAGTAAGTGCTTCTATCTTAGTTTGATCAGCAACAGGATAGAAAATCTTGAGTTTAATAGCCTTAGCCGAATGTGACACCACCCCAGCGTCACTAGAAGTATCACGCACATTTATAGTATAAGGATCTGTCACTTGCGCCTTGTTAAGTCCAAATAAATCTTCAAAAAAACCGGCTTGAGCTGCTAGTGGAGTTAAGGCCAAACAAAAAATCAATATCAGGCGTATAAGTTTCATAATTATATTGAAGCATATCAGGGGTAAAATATTATCAGTGCCAGAAATCAAGGAATTAGCCAGAAACATCTACTCAGCTAGCCATGGCTGGCAGCTCTGGAACCCCAATTGGCTGCGTGAACTAATGCTACGCCAGAGCATGCGCAAACCCAAGCTGAAGAATCAGTTATTCAGGTTTATAGATTTACTGCCCAGCCTCAACAAAGCAGAAGATATACGCAAATATTTTTTCGAATATCTAAGTCAAGAAGACTCTCGCTTAACTTTCGTGAACAAACTTACACCTGATTTTTTGACACCAATTCTAGCCGGCAGCATTAAAGCAGCAGTGAGCTATATGGCAGGTAGCTATATTAGTGGCAGCAACCTAACTGAAGTCAAAGATCAAATCCACAAACTTGAGAAGAAAAAACAGAGTTGCAGCTTAGATATACTGGGCGAGCATGTACTTAGTGAATATGAAGCCAAAATCTATAGAGATCAAATACTAAGACTTATAGATGCGATGCCTCAAGCTAATATCTCCATTAAGCTAACTAGTATTTGCGCTCAACTCAAACCTCATGCTCCCGCAAGCCTAGTCAGGCTAAAAGACAATCTCAGAGCTATATTCAGGCGAGCACAGCAAATGGGTGCTTTCATCAATATAGATATAGAAAGTTATGATTGGCGCGATCTTAGCTATAAGGTAGTACGCGAAATTCTTCTTGAAGATGAGTTCAGGTCATGGTCTAATGTCGGCACTGTCTTGCAAACTTATCTAAAAGATAGCGAAGCCGAACTAGATGAATGGATACTTTGGGCTAAA
>JAYVUR010000177.1:0-3854 GCA_043787715.1 Candidatus Melainabacteria bacterium | reverse complement strand
CTGCGAAATACGCAGAGCAATATAAGTAAGCAAAAGCACCAACGCAGTAGTCACAAGCTTCATAACTAGTGGCTGCTCAGCCATAATACTAAAAGCCATTCCAGTATTCTGCTGATACCTAAGCTCAAATAAACCCGGCACTAGAGTAAACCCTTGATGCAAAGGCAAACGCGCCAGCAATAAACACTTAGCTAATTGATCAAGCAAAAAAACAAAGATAGCAATCAGATACATTATTTGTCTTTTGATGCCTTAACCTTAGACTTCTTCTCCATCGAAGCTGCCCTGCGCTTCATCTCTGCAAGATTCTGCAAAGCTGCAATCTCACCCTTACCCTGCATCTTAGCCGATGCAAATGCTGAACTAGCTTGCATCAATATATTTAGCGCTAGCATATCAAACTTAAGCTTAGATCTAGCAATCAATCCCCAAATAAGCAAAGCTGTAGCCGGCAATAGCAGCAATAAATAACGCTGCAAAGCTGGGTTACTCAGCAATAAGGGCTTAGTGAATAATGCTAAAACACCAATAACTATAGTAAGTAATAAGCCAAGCAGATAAGGAATCATCTGAATAAACACAGTTTTCTGCATCGACTGCAAAGTTTGAGAAGTAGTCTCACTTAATTGCAAAGCAATCTCAGCATGCAGTTTGTCTTTTTGCATGCGCCGCACTACTTCTAGTACATGCGCCTCAGCAGGGTCTTGCTTCTTAGACTTAGAGAAATATCTGCTAAGAGTTGCTAAAGTCGAAAAATCAGCAGCAGATCTACGAAGCTGATTGCCAATAGAACTAATAAAGTGACCATAAAGCTTGGAAGCTTTTTCTTGATTAGCCTTGGATACAGAAAGATCCGGCATCCTCATAGTCATTTTTGATTTTTTACCTTGCATCGGTTACTTATTTTAACATCTTGGCTAGCATCTGCGCTCATGTCATAATAAAACCATGGAAACAGATCTCTCCAAAAGCCGCTACCAAAGTTCGTTTGAGCATCATTTGGGTGTAAAGTTTAATTGCTATCAAGAGGGGGTCTGCAGCATAGAGCTGGAGATACTACCAATACACCTTAATATAGCTGGAGGCGTCCATGGGGGTATTATCGCCTCACTACTCGACATAGCACTTTCTGGAGCTGTAACTTGTACTATCGTCGATAAAAAAGCCGAACAAGTAGTTACCATGCAAATGAATGTGAATTATTTAAGAGGCGCCCGTCTCGGCGACAAGCTGACAGCACGCGGCGAAATAATTAAACGCGGTTCAACTATAGTCTATATCGAGGGTAGCATTCATGACCAGAACAATAAACTTATAGCCAGAGCGAGCGGCGACTGGTTTATCAAAAAATGAAAAAGCTAAGTAGTCATTTTGTTTTATTAGTACTGTCTATCATCAGCCTAATCCCACTGCTTGGCATGCTCTCTACTAGCCTTAAAAGCTCGGAGCAAATATACAAAAGTAGCTTTAGTTTAATACCTGATCCAGTGTTATGGAGTAATTACTCAGTAGCACTAAGTAAAATTAATTTCTGGGGCTGCGCAGCCAATACTCTCTACATAGCAATATTTAGTATTATCGGCGTCACCATCTCAAGTGCTCTTGCTGCCTACGCTTTCGGGGTACTAGATTGGCGCGGACGCGAATTATACTTCAGTATCACCATCGCCACCATGATGCTACCTGATATGGCGATAGTAATTCCACAATTCTTATTAATCAAATCATTGGGGCTCTATGGTACTAGCCTAGCCCTAATACTTCCTTATCTAGGCGGACTGCCCTTCTATATATTCTTGCTGCGCCAATTCTTTATGACGGTACCGCGCGAGCTTAGAGACTCAGCGCGCATAGATGGTGCAAGCGAGTGGCAGATTTTCAGCGAGGTCTATATGCCACTAGCCAAGCCCGCTCTAATGATAGTGATCTTGTTCCAATTCATGCTCAGTTGGAATGATCTTATGCGGCCCAGCATCTATCTTATCGATGAAGCTAAATACACCTTATCTCTAGGGCTGCAACAATATCAATCACAATTAGGTGGCGCTGAGTGGGGTCCAATGATGGCAGCAGCTATTATAGTCATAATCCCAGTTCTAATATTATTCTTATTTACTCAGAAATACTTCGTTAAAGGCGTGATGGCGAGTGGGATGAAAGAAGCTTAGCTTACTGCGTCTTCACATTAAGCTTCTCAAACTTCAACGGATCACCCATAATCATATTAAAACCAAAACCAATCTGATTGAGGATAGTATCATAGCTAACTATAAATTTAAAATCCTCTGGCCCAAACAATGCACGCATTTGATTGCGAACTAAACGCTCAGAGTCAAGATTAAATGTCAGGTAAGTACCAAGTGAAAGCCACTTACTGACTTGATAGTCACCATCAAGAACTACCGATTGACTGCCATCTATAAATTGATCAAAAAGAAACGGTGACTCACCTGAAACTGCTGCAAATAAATAATCAAGTTCGAAAGCAAGTCTATCAGCTCTCATTTCTAATGCTGGACCAAAACGAGCAACACCAAGATGATCACCAGTGCCATAGAACCTTAATGCTGCTTGTCCGCGAGCAGAAAGACCTATATTGTACTGTTCATTACCGCGCCTAAATATTGGCTTAGTGTAGAAATTCATACTATGCTCACTACGAAAATCTCTAAGATCCTTAGTACCAGCTGCTGCTCCAGCTTCAGAACGGCTTTCACGTAAATCTTGAAGCCTACGCGCACTAAATAATTCAGCATTGTCCTTGGCGATGGCTACCGAGTTATGCAACCTAATACCTCTATGATCAATAAACCCAAATTTAAGATGGGCATTATGAGCGAGTTCAACAAACTCTCCAACCAAGGTAGTACCGAACATAGCACTATTAATGTATTGATTCTTCAGAACATTTATTTCAAAACCATAGGGTAATTGTTGATGCGCGTTAAGTATCCAACGATCATGCAAGGTACCATAACCACCCATAATCGAGGTCGTATCTCCCGGTCTACTATAAGTGGCAATAAGACCCCCACCAAGACTCATATTGTCACCCAATTGCAATACTGGAGCTGCCGAGAACAGTCCGATATTATTCTCTGGAGCATAGAAAAACCTAGGTCCAAGTGCAAAACCACCAATACGCTCTAGAGTACCTAAGACTGGTCCTCTAAACCTAGTATCAGCGGCATCACCAGTAGTAGCAGTGATATGCACTGGCGAAGGGATACTAAAACTATCACTAAGCCAGACTCTTGCGCCCTTGATACTAATATTATTCACCTTCTTAGTATCATCATAAGTAATTTCTTTTGCTGAATACTTAAGACTGGATTTCTCAGGAAGGTCATCCCAACTGTATTCTGCGCTCTTGTCTTCTCGAATACTATCTTGGCTATAACGAGTACCGATACGATAACCTTTAAGATAGAAATTCATCGGCTGATCAATCGCTAGTAAACCGTCTTTGAATTTGATGTACTTAGACTGCTTATCATCTTCATGCTTAGCCGCTTCAAGAGTACCAGTTGCAGTTCTTGCTTTAAGCTTAATACCCGTCATAAAAACATGCGGAGCGGTTATATCAAGCAAACTAGTATCAGTCTGAAATGAAGTATAGGTTCCATGAATAACAGTCTCACCCTGTATCATCCTAACTTCACCAAAGGCTTCAACTAGTTTAGTAGCGCCATTATAAGTAATCCTGTCAGCATAGAGAGTCGCATCTCTATCGGGCAAGAATGCTTCAGCATTACCCACCGCTTCATAAAACTCAGTATTCTTGTCATAAGTTATCTCATCTGCTGTCACCTGCAGCATCATCTCTTGTCCGTTATCTGCACGTAAGTTATGCT
>JAYVUR010000176.1:0-1533 GCA_043787715.1 Candidatus Melainabacteria bacterium | reverse complement strand
AGTGTTACCAGTAGCAGCAGCTACAGTGAATTTATTAGTAGCGATAGCTAAATCACCAGCGATGGCAGTATTACCAGAAGCGGCAGTAACATTAAACTTGTTACCATTGATTGCAAGGTTACCAGCTACGCCAAGAGTGCTATCCATGGTAGTAGCACCATTTACAAACAATGCGCTATCAAGATCAGTTACACCAGCAACATCAAGAGTGCTTTGAAGATCAGCCCCATTTTCAAGAGTGAAGCCATTGTAGAAATTAGCATTACCACCAAGAGCAAGAGTAGAATCTAGAGTAGTAGCACCATTTACAAACAATGCGCTATCAAGATCAGTTACACCAGCGACATCAAGAGTGCTTTGAAGATTAGCCCCATTTTCAAGAGTGAAGCCATTGTAGAAATTAGCATTACCGCCAAGAGCGAGAGTAGAATCTATAGTGGTAGCACCATTTACAAACAATGCGCTATCAAGATCAGTTACACCAGCAACATCAAGAGTACTTTCAAGTGAAACACCATTTTCAACAGCTAAACTACCATTGAGATCAGTATTATTCGCAACAGCAAGAGTGCCAGCGATAGAAGTGTTACCGGAAGCTGCAGTAACGTTAAATTTATTAGTATTCACAGCAAGATTACCAGTAGCATCTAAAGTACCAGCGATAGAGGTATTACCGGAAGCGGCAGTAACATTGAATTTATTAGTATTCACGGCAAGATTACCGGTAGCATCAAAGGTACCGGCAACAAGAGTGTTACCAGTGCCTGCAGCTACAGTAAATTTATTAGTAGCGATAGCCAAATCACCAGCGATGGCAGTATTACCGGAAGCGGCAGTAACGTTGAATTTATTACCATTGATTGCAAGGTTACCAGCTAGACCAAGAGTGCTATCCATAGTAGTAGCACCATTTACGAACAACGCAGAATCAAGATCAGTAATACCAGCAACATCAAGAGTGCTTTCTAGAGAAACACCATTTTCAACAGCTAAACTACCATTGAGATCAGTATTGCCGCCTATGGCAAGAGTGCCGTTGATAGTACCATTACCACCGGCATGGATATTGCCTGGAGTAGAAATACCACCAGTAAAGTTAGAAGAACCAGCAACAATCAAGTTACCATTAACATCTAAAGTTGCAGCTGGAGAATCGGTACCGATACCAACGAAGTCTGCACTAGCATCAACGAAGAGCATTTCAGCGTTAGAATCACCTTCTACTCTAAAGTCAACATCGTGAGAGTTATCATTGAAGGTTACACCATTGTTAACAGCAATAGAACCAATTACGGTTGTATTGCCAGTTAAAGTAGAAGCGCCAACGACAGCTAAAGTACCAGCGATGGCAGTATTACCAGAAGCGGCAGTGACATTGAACTTGTTAGTGTTGATAGCAAGACTACCAGTAGCATCTAAGGTACCGGCAACTAGAGTGTTACCAGTAGCAGCAGCTACAGTGAATTTATTAGTAGCGATAGCTAAATCACCAGCGATGGCAGTATTACCAGAAGCGGCAGTAACATTAAACTT
>JAYVUR010000175.1:0-23092 GCA_043787715.1 Candidatus Melainabacteria bacterium | reverse complement strand
CATGTGCAGCGTGGTGGTGCACCTAGTGCTCGCGACCGGATACTGGCTCATGACATGGGGGAAGCGGCAGTAGAAGCCCTGATTAAGGGTGAAACTCTTAAGACTATAGCTAGCGTTAAAAATGAACTGGTACTAATAAAGTTATAATCCGCACCACAACAAGTCCTTATCTTTATTAAATTCTGATTATCTTATCTTGGTTCCTGGAACTTCCTCGTAATTAGTGTTACAATTAAGCCTCGTCCTCGGAGCACAACTAAGCATATGAACAAGAGTTTTAAGATTTTACTTGCCTTGGCCTTAAGCCTATCTGGTGTAGCAATAGCAGCAACTAATGACTTTACAGGATTAGATACTAATACTCCGCCCCTAGCAAGGCTTACTAATATTGGCACTGATACTGGCTTAGCTTTTGAAGTGCGCGCTAAAGATCTTGAGGCGGCTAAATCTAAAGCCAAAGTAGATCCCATTATTCTTGGTCGCGTTCGTGGCATCCAGAAGATTGCTAAGTTTAGTTCGGATCTTAATAAGCCTACTTTCTCAATCGCTACTTTTAAGGTAGTTGGCAATAATGAAGAGTGGGTAGCTACTACTAGCCATCGCTATCATCTGCGTAATAACACTGCAAGATTCAGACTACCTCTGGTTGGACTTACAGATGCGAACACTAAATACCGCTTCTACATCCTTACTGATACTGGTGCAACTTACGCTGGACCTTTTGAGGGTACTTTCTCACCAGCTGACGATGCTTTAATTTCTTCAGAAACTGATTCTAATAGCTTTCCGGCTGCATTACCTAGTGGTTTTACCAAGACCCAGCTTGATGGCATCGCTCAGTATATTTTGCAGCGCCTCAGCATAGTTCCGCAAAGCAGTCACCGTGACATCAGCTCATCAGTACAACTAGCTAGCGGTACTAATAATTTTGTTATTACTCTGCCCGTAGTAAGTACTCCTGTGAACACTTTTAACAAAGCTGTTGTCAAAGACAATAGCGCCAACGGCAGTACTAGTGGTGGCAACTCAGCAAGTATAGTTGCACGAGGTAATTTCAGCTCAATAGCAACTTATGCTACTGGAGACATAGTAAGCAACGATAGTAGCTCGTTTATTGCAGGCAAATCTATTCCTGTTGGTGCAACAGCTCCTACTAGAGCTAATATCAACGATCCAATCATAGCCCAGTACTGGACTCTACTGGTGGCTGGTCCGGCAGCTCCAATAACTACAGTAGTCAACAACACTACAATTACACCTCAGGGTACTTACAATAGCGCCTTTACTTACAAGAAGGGCGACACTATTATATTTGGTGGCAGTACTTTCTTGGCTACCCAAGATATTGCAGCAGGCATATTACCTAGCCTTAGCACTAATGTTCCTTGGTCCTTAGTCGCAACAGGCATACCTGTTACTGCCGAAGAGAATATTTCTCTACCAGGTAACGGAATTATTCAAATCGCTTCCTTGAATGCTACCAATCCAAGTGGTAACAATTCTCCTGCTACTGTAATCACTCTTAAGAGCAGCACTAATAGTGTAGTTGTGACTTTGAATTTGAGTTTCTCTGGAGGCAACCTAACACCTATCTCTTATGAGAAGCAAGGTATAACTACTAGCTTCGGTGCAGGAGTGGGTCAAGTAGTGGCGCCTACCACTAATGGCACAGCGCTTACTATCACTGGTCAAGATTACTCTCTGTTCTTTGCGAGTAATAAGATTAACCTGAAGAACCAGCCATTACTTGGTTCATACACCGCTAAAACAATCACCGCAACTTATAAGGCATTCTAAAAAAAACATCTCGGGGGAGATAAATCGTGAAAACAACAAAATCAGTCATAGTCAGTATCCTAGCCCTAGCACTCTCAACGCTAGCAGTAAAAGCCACGATGCAAAGTGACGTATTTCTCTTCAACTCTGGCGGCTCTAGCACTAATGGCATTCAAGTAGATTCGTCTTCAGCGGCTAATGGTTTTACTGTTCTTAATGGTAAGCGTAATCAATCTACTAACTTAACTTTTGGTGGTGGTTTAATGTTTATAGATCAAACTACTGCTACTAACACCCGCAGATCGCTTATTAACAATGGTGGCACCTTGTACCAAATGGATAACAATGGTGTTCTACTCAAGATACTTCTGAGTACTGATTTACCAACTGCTACTTTGGCACAAACTCTAACAGGCTTCGTTGCAAATGCTAGTTTTAGCACTATCACTCCAGCAACTACGGTCTTGGGTGCTTTCCAAACTTTGGCTGGCAACCAGAATCTAATTCTTAATGGCACTCAACCTGCTACTGGTCTGCGCATTACTGGCGGCACAGCAGCTAATGATGTTATTCTCAAAACTAATAACAGTAAGGTTTTGCAAGTACAGCTTGGTGTACCAGGTACTACCGCTAACGTGTTAACTTCTGCTGATCTTAGTCCGGCAGCCAACAAGCTACTAGAAGTTAATGGTAAGACTCTTAACACCGGAACTACAACCGTTAGCTTTAATGTAGCTGCTCTTACTGGCACAGCTTACACCGCTAAACTGGCTAATTACTCACCAGATGTGATTGTGAAATTACAAACTGGCACAGCTAACCAAGTACAGATCATTAGTGGCGCTAATATAACTACTATCAATAGTGGTAATACTAATGTTCCAATACCCGGTACTAATTTGCAGGTAGATAGTTTTAATGGCACACAGATAGTATTTGAGAAGGCTAATTCTACTGGGCTTAATACTAAAGCCGCACAAGTAATACTGCATTACTATGGGCAGTAGTTCGATGTCATTGCGAGGAGCATAGCGACAAAGCAATCCATTAGTAGCATTTTAGATTATGCACTCGCGGTTGAAAGCGCAGAAACGTGACGTAGGTCACCTTTCTGCTATCCCTCGCGCAGCGAAGGATCCCCATACGGCTACTATTACAAGTTACAATATATAGCTATGAAGAAATTTGTCGTCATAGTCTTACTAAGCCTTTTAATCGTAAATCCAGCCTTAGCAAAACCCAAACCCATCAAAACCGGTGACATGGTCAGAGTAGAGTATGTAGGTAAGGTTGATGATGGCATAATTTTTGATACTAATCTTGGACAAGCTCCTCTCAGTTTCACTGTTGGTGATGGCACTGTGCTTAAAGGATTCGAGGATGGGGTAATCGGTCTTAAAACCGGTGACAAAACTACTATTAATATTCCAGCAGACTATGCTTATGGCGAAGTATCAGCTGCAAAGATCATGCAAGTACCAAGAACACAAGTGCCTGCTGACCTACCTCTTGAAGAAGGCACTAATTTGGTTTTGCAAGGACCTCAAGGTACTATGACAGTAAGAGTGGTAGAAGTTAGCGATACTGATATTTATCTGGATGCTAATCACCTTCTCGCTGGTAAAGATTTGACTTTTGAAGTCAAAGTGCTCGACGTAATTAAAGGCAAGAAAAGCTAGACCCTAGGTGTTTTCAACTAATCTTGCCAAATTAGCTCAAGTTTCTAGGTCATAATGCCGATTAACTAATCTGTATGGGGGAGCACATAATGAGGGTTAATGAAGCCACGAAGTTACTGGCACTTAGTTTTACTACGGAGCTAATTAAAAGACGTCGCAAAAAATCAACGGAAGAAGCATATAATGAAGATGTGGACTCTGATGCTAATGACGTTAGTTTTGCAGATCTAGAGAGTGATTACCGTAAGGTACTAGCTGCTCTCGAGGGTACGCCGGAAGTGAGGGAGTCAATAGTAAGCGCTCTTAAACACCTGCAAGCCCAAGGTCAAGACCTTAATGAGCTTTACCCATCGTCAGAGCTAGTGAAGAGTCCTTCTATCAAGAGGGTACTATTCCTAGAAGACGATGACCAAACTTAGACTCGCACATATTTATTCGGCACATCTCAACATCTATGGCGATCGCGGTAATGTAATTAGCCTAATGAGACGTGCTGAAGCGCATGGACTGATACTAGAAGTAGAAGACATCAATATCGGTGAGCCTAAGAAGTTTTTAAGTGATTATGATATTTTGTTCGTCGGGGGCGGGCAGGATAGACAACAAGAATTAGTAGCTGTAGATATGCTTAGCCGGCGTAACGAACTAAGCGATTGCATAGAGGCTGGCGCAGCCATGCTCGCTATCTGCGGCGGCTATCAATTACTTGGACACTATTACCAAAACTCTCAAGGCGAAAAAACCCCGGGCTTAGGGATTATCGATGTAATTACAGAGGCTGCTCCCGAACACAGCGGCGCTGAAGGTATTAAGAAACTAGATCGGTTAATAGGTAATGTAGTCGCTGAGCTACTTATAGAACTCTCTGCTGAAAACAGTTTTAAGGGCAAGCTTAGTACTATAGTTGGTTTTGAGAATCATTCTGGTCGCACTAAGTTTAGTAGCAACACTATCAAACCTTTAGCGAAACTTATTCAAGGGCGTGGTAATAATGCTGAAGATGGTTATGAGGGTGCTATTTACCGTAATTTATTCTGCAGTTATTTGCATGGCAGCCTCTTGCCTAAGAACCCGCATCTTGCTGATGAACTGATTATTCGCGCATTGAAAGCTAAGCAACCTCAAGCTTTAGAATTGTTCGCTAAAACTGGTGTAGAAAGTGGACTTGAGATAGCGGCACATAAAAAAGCATTAACGCTTTGAGTCGTCTAGTTCAGTCTTAAACTCTTCCGCCGCTTCAGTCATACCTTTCTTAAAACCACTAATGGCTTTACCTAAGTTTTTACCAAGATCAGGCAGGCGCTTAGGCCCAAAGATAATTAGTGCAATCACTAGGATAACAACTAACTCAGGTAAACCTATTCCGAATGGAAGCATGATTTTACTATAGCAAAAAGGTGACTTACGTCACGTTTTTGCGCTGCTAGCGTGAGTGCACAATCTTATCGCTATCGTCCTTACAGTGGCATCCATGAAATAACCTAGACCAAATGACCGAGTAAAACTAAAGCCTAAAACCGGGTTAAATAGCAGTAGATGCCCCCTCTATCCTTCATCCAGTCAAGAATAGCTGAGATTGAGCACTACATTAATAATGTAGAACTCAAGGTTAATCGCGTACTTGCGAGTGATCCTAAGCCAGCTGCTCTAGGTGATGAAGTCGATTCTGGTTTCTCGCAGATATTAGCTACTAAACTAAGTTCCACCGAGCTGCAGGCAGAGAAACAAAACAATCTAACTAAACTACCTGAAAACTTCGGTGACTTCATCTCAACAACAGTACAAGAAATCAGCGAAGCTCATGGCGTAGAACTTCCTGAAACACTGGTGCTTAGTGTTATAAAACAAGAATCTGGATTTAATCCTTCTGCCCGCAGTTCTGCTGGTGCTGAAGGTCTGATGCAATTAATGCCAGCTACAGCTAAGAATATGGGTGTCTTCAACACCATGAACCCTTATCAAAACCTGCGCGGCGGAATTAAATATCTCGCTGAGCAAATCAAGGCCTTCGACGGTAATATCCCTAAAGCGCTAGCTGCCTATAACGCCGGACCAGAAGCCGTAAAGCGTTATAACGGAATCCCTCCATATAAGGAAACGCAAAACTATGTCGAGAGCATAATGGCTGACTACCTCAGACAAGAAAATTATCAGTCGGTTGATGTTGTTGCCTAAACATTTTCTTTATTCAGTCTATACATCGACATTGACCCTATCTATAGGTATAATTTCATGGTTATGAAAAATATATTTAAGTTATTAGCATGCCTCGCTCTAGTATTCACGGTAACTGCCTGTGGCGGTCCTAAAGTAGAGCCTGGTCAAGTAGTTAAACTCGAGTACGAAGGTACTTTTGACGATGGTACAGTGTTCGACACAACCAAAGGTAAACAGCCTTTTGCGTTCTTAGTGGGTTCTGGTCAAGTGTTACCAGCATTCGAGAAAGCAATTACTGGTATGAGACAAGGTTCTTCTAAGAAAGTAAAACTAAAAGCAGCAGATGCTTATGGTGTTAGCGATCCTAAGAAACAAGTAGAATTACCAAAAGAAAAAGTGCTAGTTGGCGCAAATGCGAACCTTAAAGAAGGCGCGACTATATTTGTGACTAGAACTCTTCCTGATGGCAGAACTGCACAAGCTCCTGTCAAGATCGCTAAGATCACTGACAAGGGCGTGATTGTAGATTACAACCACCCACTAGCTGGCAAAGATCTTAACTTCCAAGTGAAGATCATTGAGATTGTAGCTCCTCAGCAACCAGCTGCAGCTAAATAGCTTCCGAAGGTTCAAAAACCAATATATCTAGAGCTGTACCGGTTTCAAGGCGCGCGTCGTCGCGCGTCATCAAACTCATACCTAGAACTGCGCCACCGACACCAGATCCTAAGATGGTGATATTAGTAAGCATCTTCGAGATACCAAAAGTTGCATAAGGCTGAACAAACTGTGTAAAAGTATAAGCACCAACAGCTCCTGCTATACCTCCAATAGCACCAGCCTTAATGGCTTTAGATTTATAAGAAGCGCCATCACTAAGCCGCGTAGACTTTTCTAACATTTGTTTAGCCTTAAGCTTACCCAATAAATGTATCTGTTCTTTTTGACCAGCAACGAAAGCGGTCTTAAACTCTACCTCTATCCTAGGATCATGCATCATACGCCCCGGTTTATCCAAACGACTAATATAGCCCTTCAGGTAACTACCAGCAGGTAGCGTAACATCTTCAGAAATTAACACGTCTTCTTTAGTTTCTACTGTCACCAAATCACCTAGTTTACTAGTGCGAGTATCTATCGGTGTGCGCAACTGTGACGGCACTATCATTGAGCGCGGTAATACTGGCTCTTGCATCTCAGAAACTTTACCCTTAAGGTTATCCTGCTCCAGCATGGCCGACTGACGATTACGCGCTGTTGCCATAATCTCACTGTCGCCAGCAACGGCTTTACCGGCTAGTGCAGCCGCGAAGATTGGTATTTGGCAAGATAATATTATAATGCTGACGTAGCTAAAAACCCTGATTTTATGCATAAGGATAGGCCTTTGGCGGCATTTTACCCAAGGGCAGCAGGTAAGTTATGGGTCAACTGCGTGGTATATTGTATCTGACACTAATCAAATGGACGAATTTGGGTCCTTATTTTTAATTCTCTCACTGATAGCCCTGAATGGAACTTTTGTTGCGGCAGAGTTCTCAGTAGCTAGGCTTAGGCGCACTCAGGTAGACCAAATGGCTGAACTCGACCCAGCTGTCTCTGAGAACAAAAGCAAAATCCGCCGCGCCAAAGCTCTGCAAAAAGTACTCGACAATATCAACGACTATATCTCAGCCTGTCAGGTCGGTATCACTATCTCTAGCTTAGTTCTCGGTGCTGTCGCTGAACTAAAGATCGAGCGCTGGATTAGTCCTGTGGTTAATCAATTAATCACCGCTGCTAACCTACCACTGGTCACAGCTGAGATTAGCGGACACGCCATCGCCATCACTCTTGCTATTGGTTTTATTACTTTTTTCCATGTGATTTTAGGCGAAATAGTACCTAAGAATATCGCTCTATTCAAGCCAGTTGAAACCAGCATGTCACTTGCTTATTTCATGATTTCACTGCACCAGATTTTCAAAGGTCCTGTTTGGCTCTTGAATACTTGTTCTAATTTTTGTTTGCGCTTACTTGGCGTAGCTCCAGATGAGAGCGGAGCAATACATACAGAGGATGAACTTAAACTAATCATTAGTACCTCGCAAGAATCTGGTGTTCTTGAAGAAGAAGAAGAAGAGCTGTTGCAGAACGTTTTCGAGTTCAACGATACAGTCGCCAAGGACGTTATGACTCCGCGCACCGATATGGTTTGCTTGCGCGAAGACTTGAGTATCCAAGAAGCACTTACAGAAATTAATCGCAGCAATCATTCTAGATTCCCGCTCTATAAAACGCGCCTGGATAACATCACTGGTTATATAACCGTTAAAGACGTGCTGCAAGTAGTAGAAACTGGTGATGTCAAAAAACCACTCAGTAGTATTCGCGCTGAGATACTTAAAATCACCGACGGGATTTTTGTAATTGACCTGATGAAAGTCATGCAACAGAAAAAGAAACAAATGGCTATTCTTATCGATGAATACGGCGGCACCAGCGGGCTTGTCACTATCGAAGATATAGTTGAAGAAATTTTCGGTGAAATCGAAGACGAAAAAGAAGTTTCTAAGAATCGCATCCAAAAACTAAATTCTGGTAGTTATCTAGTCGATGGTTCTGTTAGTCTCTCTGACCTCAATGAAGAGCTCGGTGCCAAGTTCGATTCTGACCACTACGACACTATCGGCGGACTTACCTATGGACTAATCGGTGAAGAACCCAAGATCGGCGACAAAATCGAACACGAAGGCTATATCATCACGGTTGAGAAGCAGGCTAATCATAGGATTAAGCAAGTGAGGGTGCAGGTGCCGGCGCGGACGGAGATTTCGGGCTAAGCTTGAGCATATCCCTTATTGTCAACTCCAAACACATAAATTTACCTTGCCTCTGCTTAGCTCTTATTTCTTCAACTAAACTTTCAGGAATAATTTTAGGAACTATAGTCTGAGCTAAAATTTCGCAATACTGAAGAAACCTCTGATTATTAGACTTTTGTCGATCCAAAAAACTTCTCAGATCAGAAGGCATACCACCTCCTGCTCGAAGCCTAGCCTGCACCAACAATATTATCTGCGCTCGTCCTCGATTCAACACCTCATCAGAACCAGCTTCACTGGGTATTACTAAAGGCAGTAATACTCTTATACCAGCATAATCAGTATACTCACTAGCCTCTCTGGTATGCCATGTTGACATGGTTGCCAAGAGCCCAACTAACTCCTGAACAAACTCTGGCTTTATTTCTCTCAATCTGCTTGCGATCTTACGTTCCTCCGGGGTAGAATCTCCTCCCGCGAAGTCTGTTGGTTTACCGTCAGGCTTAAGATCAACTATTTTAACTCCAATCATTAGCTCAAGCCCTTGTGATTCCAAAAATGTTTTTGCAACTTTCATTACATTAGCTATTTGATTTCCAAGTTGCACTAATTGTTGTTGCTTCTCTACTTTGGTAAAAAATCTATAAGCTGGTCATAGATATGCTCAGCCTCTTCAATCGCAGCAACTATCATTTGATTAGCTTCATTTGAAACTTCCTCCCCCTTGGTAGCCTCCATTTCAAATACCTGCTGATGAATTTTTGCACCAATTAAAGTTTGATTCATCAATGCCAATAAATCCCATTGCTGTTTAGCTGAAGCTTGTTCGGCAAGAGGTTGAAATTTCTCCATGAAACCTGCTTTAACTTGAAATAACTTGTCTAAACAAATACCAAAAGAACTTAAACTATCTAGCAGCATAGTCTGAATAGGGCCTACTACTGACCTTAAATCCTTATATCGAAACATTAACTGCGCTAATTTTGGCGAAGACGGTTTAGTAGCATTAGATACAAGCAACATCCCTAAGATAATAGCACGTTATTGTACGTACAACTCAAGGTATAATTATACGTATGAATAAAAAACTCACTCTCAGCGTAGATGAGAAGCTTATTAAAGCTGCTAAAGTTCACGCTGAGAAGACTGGCCGCAGTCTCTCTGAGATGGTAGAAGCGTTTTTTAGGGCGCTTACCGAGAAGAACAAACCTATAAAACTTAGTGGTGAATTAGCTGAACTAGCTGGAGTAGCTAGCAAGCTGAATAAATATAGTGATGAAGAACTGCGCGATAGCTATATTAAACATTTAGAGAAGAGATACCTCTGATGAAAAAAGTCTTTCTTGATACGGATATTATTCTAGATTTCTTAGCGCAGCGCGAGCCACATTATAATGCTGCCGCTGAGCTCTTCTCCATGATTAGCGAAGGCAAAATCAAAGCCCACACTACTACTCAACGTTTTGCTAATCTTGCGTACCTACTAACCAAAGCCATCGCAAAAGAAAAAGTTAGCAGGGTCTTGCTTAAAACCTCTAAATTATTTACAGTAATTCCCGTTAGCGCTTCTGCCCTTGATAAAGCCTTTATGTCTAATTTTACTGACCTAGAAGATGCTATGCAATACTACGCAGCGCTAGAGCATAAAGTCACAGCGATTATCACCCGCAATAAAAAAGATTACAAACACTCACAGATACAAGTATTTAACGCTAGTGAGTTTATTGCGGCGATAGGGTTTGATTGTGCCGGCGAATAATTTGAGTAATTAATCACCACGCTCTGGTTGAGCGGCTGTGTAGCCATGTTGTGTTTCTCGGAAATGCTCTACTGATGCTCCCCTAGTGCGCCATAAATATTCTTGCATGGCTGAACTTGCGATATTGTTTTTGCTGCTAGTAGATGCTCTCTTAGCACTAGGATGATAAAGTTGACCGCAATACTCTTGCATAGCCTGAAGTCTACCTAAAGATCCCGGGAATGCCAATTCCCGCATAAGTGGAGGCAAAAAATGTCTTTCTAAAAAGCGACGATGGTTATTTCCATAATAAGGATATCCATTCTTAGTTAGTACGCTAATCAAAAAAGTGATGTCATCCCAATCATATGGTACAAGTCGAGTAAAATCACCAGTTTTAACTGCCTCAAAAATCACAATTAATCTTGGATTCCAAGAAGAGTTTTTAATTAAGTCAAGTTTCTCCTTTGCCTGTGCAATTGTTTTTATCTGCCATTGCCCTGGGCGAATATTAGGTAAAAATCTGCTTAACCAAAAATTCACCGTTAAACTATCTCGGTCTAAATCAAGAAGCTCTTTGATTGCTGGATCAATAGCAGTACTAGGACTTGGTAATTCAAAACTTAAGCCCAAAAAAGGTAAACCCTCAGCTAATCCTTTGAGAAACTTGCGCCTAGTCATAGACATCGCAAAAACTAGCTTATCCAGCAGAGAGTTTATGGCTTCGTCCCGATTTCGCTTTACGCCAGCTTTGGCTAAAGCAGCGGTACGTTCGCGAAGCTCCCCAACTGCCTCACGCACTAGACCTGTAACTCCTAGCGCCCCTGTTAATCCTGGTATTGATACTGAGCCTAGAGGATTCACAAACTAAGATAATAGCACGTTGCTGACAACAAAGCCCCCTTCTCGCCCTGCTATAATAGATAAATACAGGACCTAATCGCCCTGTGTTTTGGCTTGCCTGCGCGGGCCACTTAACATGAGTGCAAAAACCCACAGCTTAATAGACAAATGCGGCATGGTCGCTTCGACCACTTGCGCTGTGCATTGCTTCGCAGCTCCTGTGCTTATTACTCTAGCTCCGCTTATCGGCCTTGGTTTTATTTTCGAAGAGAGTTTCGAGAATATGGTAATTATGGGTAGCATTGGTTTAGCTTCACTAAGTCTGATTTGGGGTTTTAGCCAGAAGCACCGTCAACTCCAACCACTATTTTTACTTTTATTAGCTTCCGTTTTCTTTGCGCTATCACGTGTTGAGTCTTTCTCAAGCATAGTCACCGAGCCAGTTCTAATGGGTTTAGGCGGTCTTACGCTAGCGACTTCGCATTTCATTAATATGAGACTGTGCAATAGCTGTCATAGCTGCGAAGAAAGTCATTAAGATCTCGTTCTGTCAACCCCTCTAAGCGTCAAGCCACCTTCTCGAGAAATATATTTAATTTAGCTAAAACCCGCATGGTTAAGGGCTTAAGGCTATATTAGATTAATATCATCAGCAAATCAAAGTATTAGCATTGAAGACTAGCAATAAAAGTTCTATATTTAAGAAACCTACGGGACATTTCTGCGTCTAAAGAATTATCAAAGACCAAGAAAAATCGTCAGGTAGAATGCCCAAACTTAGGCTGGGGGGCCCAAGATTAAGAGTTCTGCCCGGGTATAGGCACGAGGTAAATACAACGATGAACGCACAAACGACAACAGAGACCCAGATAACTAGCGAAATAGCTGAGCAACTAAGCCCTAATTTAACTCTAGTTAAAGAAGAGCTTACTCCTAAAAAAGCTGCGCAAGCTAATGTCCCTTATAGTCGTGATTTGCTTAGTGCGCGCGCGCATTATAAGCCGTTCGAGTATCCGCAATTTTTTGAATATTTCAAGCTACAGCAGCAAGCACATTGGCTGCCAACTGAAGTTCCAATGGCAGATGATCTAGTGGATTTCAAAAGCAAGCTTACAGCTCAAGAATCGAACTTAATTATTCAAGTCTTGAGATTTTTTACCCAGGGTGATATCGAAGTACAGAACAACTACAACACTAAGCTCATCCATCTTTTCCCGAAACCTGAGGTGACCATGATGCTTACAGCGTTTGCTGCGATGGAAACCGTACACGTCTGGGCCTATTCTCACCTGAATGATACTCTGGGCTTACCAGAAGTTGAATACAGCGCTTTCCTCGACTACGAGGCGATGAAGAACAAATACGAGTATCTGCAACAGTTCAAAGTTAATACCAAGCGTGATATAGCTAAGAACCTAGCGATTTTCGGTGGCTTTATGGAAGGTGTGAGCCTGTTTGCGAGCTTCGCTATCCTGATGAATTTCCCGCGTCGTGGACTCTTGAAGAACGTTGGTCAAATTATCACTTGGTCTATCCGCGATGAGTCCCTACACTCAGAAGGTGTATCAGCCTTGTTCAGAGACTACGTTAAAGAGAATCCCAAACTTTGGGATAAAGAGCTTAAAAACGAGCTTTATCAAGCTTGTAACGATATGATCGGTCTTGAGGATAACTTTATTGATACTTGCTTCGCGCTAGGTCCAGTAGAAGGTCTGACGCCAGACGAGGTCAAGAAATATATTCGTTATATCGCGAACCGCAGATTACAAGATCTAATGCTTGAACCGATATTTGATGTTAAACAAAATCCATTACCTTGGTTGAACCTGATGATCAACGGTAAAGAGCATGCTAATTTCTTCGAAACTCGCGCAACTGAGTATTCTAAGGGTTCGATTATTGATGATTGGGAGAGCTAAAAGGTGACTTACGTCACGTTTTAGCGCTTGCAACACGAGTGCAAACTCTAAGCTTTGCCTCATCTCCTGCACCACAAGTGCGCAGTTTAGACTTTGCCTTTATTAAAGCAGCGTACGCCCAAACCTAGTCTGATCACCAAACCCAATCAATAGACCATTAACACTCATATCTTCATCCAAGTCTTCCCAATGAAGCCCTCTTCCGCCACCACTTAAAATACAGTTTTTAAGTTGCTGCGGTTTGGCATTTAATAAACGTGGGAAGTATACAAGCGGCACACCTAGCTGTCTGCCATCAGCAAGAGAAACCCATAGGTTTTTATCATCAGTCTCTACTGCTATAGCAATGGGTTCCATCTGCTACATTGCAACAATACTATAGCCGCAATCCACATGTATAACTTCACCAGTAATACCACCACTCAGCGGGCTCGCAAGGAACACCGCTGTACCAGCAACTTCTTCAAGCTCGACATTACGCTTAAGAGGCGCCACATCAGCGTGATGATTAAGCATCTTAGTGAAGTCACTAATGCCGCGCGCAGCAAGAGTCTTAACAGGACCAGCAGAAATACCATTGACGCGAATATTGCTTGGACCAAGATCATAAGCCAGGTATTTAAGACCAGCTTCAAGAGCAGCCTTGGCTATGCCCATCATATTGTAATTAGGTACCACTTTCTCGGCACCAAGATAAGTAAGAGTGATGATAGAACCGCCGCCAGCGTTTTGCATTAGAGGTCTTGCTGCACGTGCCATCGCAGCTAATGAGTAACTAGAAATATCCTGAGCCATAGCATAGTGCTCGCGAATAGTATCAACGTAGCCGCCTTGAAGAGTTTCGCGCGGAGCGTAAGCAAGGCAGTGCACAAGAATATCAAGCTTGCCGTTGAACTTCTCGCCTGTAGCTTTGAAAGCGGCTTCGATTTGATCATCTTTAGTGACGTCTAAATCCACAAGTAGTGGTTGATTAAAAAGAGCCGCATCCTCGCCCTCAAGCACCAGCTTCTCAAGCTCAGGCTTAAGGCGCTCGCCTTGGTAGCTAAACACTATCTCAGCGCCAGCTTGAGCAAGAGCCTTCGCGATAGCCCAAGCGATACTGCGCTTATTGGCTACGCCAGATACTAGGGCTTTTTTACCTTTAAGTACCTTGGGGATTTCTATATTGATGCTGGTTTCTTCGGTGGTAGTTGTCATAACGGTTTAATTCTATCATAGCAAAAACGTGACTTACGTCACGTTTTTGCGCTCTAAACCACGAGTGCAAAATCTAAGCTTTTGTACAGTAAACACGGTATGTGGATTGCTTCGCCCTACGGGCTCGCAATGACAAGAGTGTCATAATTAGAAAACGTGAGTACTAAGGTAACTATCATCGGCGCTGGCTTAGCTGGCTCAGAGACGGCCTATCAACTAGCCACCCAAGCTAGAGAGAATGATATTGATATCAGTATCGATCTTTATGAAATGCGCCCGACTGTAAGAACTCCTGCGCATCATACTGATAAATTTGCTGAACTGGTTTGCAGTAATAGTCTGGGTTCTGAACTGCTAACAACTGCGCGCGGATTATTAATTGCAGAGATGGAAATCTTAGATAGTCTGATTATCCGCTCAGCGAAGCAGTCTAAGGTCCCCGCCGGACAGGCACTCGCTGTAGATAGGGAGCTGTTTTCAGAAATCGTCACTACTGAACTGAGTAAGTTCAAGAACATAAATATTATTCGCGAGGAGCTAACTGAAATTCCGAAAGATGAAATAGTCGTTATAGCCACAGGACCATTAACCAGTGAGGCGCTGGCGGAGAACCTCAAAGGGATTCTTCGCTGCGCTCAGAATAGCGAAAACGTGACCGACGTCACGTTTTCGCGCTGCAAGCCACAAGTGCAAAATAATGATAATTTCCTCCATTTCTTCGACGCCGCTAGTCCGATTATTAGCGCAGATACTATTAATATGGATATTGCTTTTAAAGCATCACGTTATGGCAAAGGTGATGATGACTATATTAATTGTCCTTTTTACGAGCAAGCAGATTTCGATAAGTTCTATGAAGCACTGGTATCGGCTGAACAAGCGCCGCAGAAAGACTTTGAGAAGAAGGCTAAATTCTTCGAGTCTTGTTTGCCTATTGAAGAAATCGCTAGACGTGGAGCTAAGACTCTATGTTTCGGTCCGCTTAAACCAGTGGGCTTAAGAGACCCGCGTAATCCTGAGCGCAGACCAGTAGCTGTGGTGCAGCTGCGCCAAGACAATGGTGCTGCCAGTCTCTATAATATAGTTGGCTTTCAAACCAATCTTAAATGGGGCGAACAGAAACGTGTCTTCAGTATGATACCCGGCTTAGAGAACGCAGAAATTGTGCGCTATGGAGTGATGCACCAGAATATTTATATACATAGTCCTAGCCTTCTAAGCAGCAGTCTTAATCTTAAGCATGAACCGCGAATATATTTCGCTGGGCAAATAACCGGCGTAGAAGGTTACACTGAATCGGCAGCGACAGGCATAGTAGTAGCCAGGGACATTATCGCCAAACTATCTTGCCAGGAGGCTTTCAGATTAGCAGCAGAAACCATGCTTGGAGCTTTAATTAACTATGTAAGTTCTACAGAAATCGCCAATAGCGGACAAGATTTCCAGCCGATGAATTCCAATTGGGGTTTAATTAACTTCGGGCTAGACCCTAAGCTTGCGCGTAATAAGAAGTTGCGCAATGAAGCTTTAGTCGCAAGGTCATTGGAGCAAATACGCAAAAATAAAATAAGCCAGCCAAGCTGTCGCGAAGTGACTATCGGTTCTGTCTAAAATACCACCGTGTGATTGAAATATAGAGCCGGAGTCTTTAACACCAACCCCGCGCTTCAAAAGGCTTTCAACCAAGTCACCAATTTGCCCGAACAAACCTAATGCAAAACCCATTATTAAAGTTAAAGCCCAATCATTCAAACCAGCATTAATACTAAAAGGCATCACCACTTGTAAATGAAAACAATTCACGAGAAAACAAAAAACCACAGCGGCAGTAATTAACCCTGCCAGACTCCCCTCAACTGTTTTATTAGGACTAATCTGCGGTGATAGCGGCGTCTTGCCTAAATATCTACCAGCAAATAAAGCCGAAACATCATTCAAGCCTATAGTGAAAATAAAAATAGTAATGAATATCGCACCCTGTTCTAGATCGCGAATCCAAATCAAATACGAAGGCAAAAGACCTAGATAAACAATGCCAAAAATAGTTGCAGAAATATCTTCAAAATTAGTTTTATCGCGCATCAAAAGCCGCAGCACTGCCATAAAAGACGATAAACCTAAGATAGCCGCTTGAATTACAAAAATCGCCAGCGGATTATGCCTATCAGGTAGGAGCAGCGGCGCCAACATAAATAAAACCAAAGAAATTTTACCTGCTAGCTTAGATGGATAAATTTGTTTATTGACACAAAGACTAAGAAATTCTTGATAACCCAAGAGAGTCGTCGCTAGCACCAGAATAGCCCAAGGAATCATACCAATAAAATTCACGCCAAATACTAGAAAAGCTAACGTAAACCCTATAACTATGCGACTAGAAGAGACTTTTGCCATCGGATAATTGTATTATTGTACTAGGTCTCGGCTAATTTCTCACAATAAATTATGAGCACTATCGATCTAAAAAACATGTTAGAAGATCTCGATGAGACTCGTATTCTTGAGCTCAGACAGAGCCTTGAAGAGTATCTTGCTCAGGATATTGCCGAAGAGTATCGTGACTTAGATAAAGACGAACAAAAAAAATTATTCGATATACTTTCTTACAAACAAGGCGCCCAAGTTCTAGTCGAACTTAAAGCCGAAGATATTTTACATATACTCAAGGGCTTATCCAATGAGCAGCTGGTGCGTTTCGCTAATGAGATGGAATTAGATGATGCTGCCGATATTATTGGCTTGCTCGAAGATGAGCGTATGGCAACCATACTTGAGCGCATCCAAAGACCTTTTGAACTGAAAGCACTACTCGAATATGATCCAGATACCTGCGGGGGTATTATGAGCCCGCATTTTATCAGTGTCCGCGGCGACCTTAAATGCAGTGCGGCTGTGCGTTACGTCAAACTCAAGGCTAGAGAGATACATAGTCAAATTATTTATGTCTACGTCACTCATAGATTTGGTGAACTTGCTGGTGTAATCAGTCTGCGCGAATTATTCTTAGCTCCAGAAAACGATATGGTTGCTGACCATATGACCACTGAAGTAGTAGCTGCTAATGCTGATGACGACAGGGAGCTAGCTGCTGAGCTGATTTCTAAGTATCGCTTCCTTGCCATGCCGGTGATAAACGAAAACAAACAACTAGTCGGTATCATCACTATCGACGATGCTGTTGAAGTTATAGAAGAAGAAGCCACCGCAGATATCTACCAATCAAGCGGTATTAACGTCGAATCAGAGACTGGCATAGCTACACCAACACTAACTTTTAAATCGTATTTTAATTCCTATAAGGCGCGCAGTCCTTGGCTGCTTATCACTCTAGTCGGACAATATTTCGCAGCTTCGATTATTGCTAGTTTCGATAGTACAGTTATGGCAGTGCCTATAGCAATATCATTCATGCCATTGCTCTCTGGACTCTCAGGTAATGTCGGCAACCAATCCACCACTATTATCGTTCGCGGTATTTCTACTGGTGAGATAGATCTTAAAGATGCTTTTAGCATTTTCCTACATGAACTTCTGGTAAGTTTCGCTATCGGCATAACCTGCGCTAGTTTAGCTGGTTTACTTTCGTATAATACTTATCACAACTTGACCCTCTCATTATTAATTGCTTTTTCATTAGTGCTTTCTATGGCTCTTGCTGTCAGTCTTGGCACGGTTACACCAATGATGTTCAAGCAATTCAGAATAGATCCTGCGGTAGCTAGCGGACCACTTATCACCACTACTATAGATATATTGTCGTTTAGTGTTTACTTAACGCTTATTAGCAAGTTTATTAAGGCGCTGGTATAAGACTGCAAAAACGTGGAATACTATAGTAATAGATGCTTTTTTACGCGTTAATTATAAGTTTAATTACTTTAGTCAGTCCGGCTCAGGCCTTAGTAGTTGGCGAAATACAATACGATAAATTACCTGTTAGTTGTCAAGGTATATTTGAATCTAAACCCGGTGAAACAAGTAGATTAGAAGAATGTAAAAAGTTTGCCGAAGCCGCACTGGAAGAACGTACACCAAGTCATGAAGAAATTGAACTAAGAATAACTAAGCTCAAAAAAATCAAAGGTATCAAAGAACTAGAAGCAATCACTCAAGGCAAAGGTACTTGGGTAAACGTTTGGAACTACCCTGTTAAGGTGGATGAGTTTATGGCAAGGCTAAGACGCTTCGACATAGATACTATTTATCTTCAGGTTAATCGCTCTAACACTGCAATATTCATGCACCCCGACAAGATAGACGAGCTCTTGCGCAAAGCACATCAAAATGATATTAAGGTTATCGGTTGGTCATATTGTTACTTGAATAACATAAGTGGCGATGTGGATAGATACGTCAAACCTGCTCTCTACCAAACTTCTGACGGGCATAAATTCGATGGTATGGCAGCTGATATAGAAGAGAATATCAGTATGCATGCCGTGGAGAGATACACTCAAGCAGTCAAGGAGAGAATTCCTCATGATTATCCACTACTTGCGATTGTCTTTGCACCGCGCATCAAACCTAATTATCCATGGCAATATATCGGTGCCAACTGGGATGTACTAATGCCTATGACTTACTGGCATGGCATGAAAAATAAACACCAACCGGGCGTAGTAGAGAATTTCGTCACTGAGACGGTAGAGAATATCCGCAAATTCACTGGCAGAGAGGACGTGAGCATACATCTAATTACAGATGGTGAGCGCACTACACCAGAACAAATAGCTACTAGCCTAGCGGTAGCACGCAAACTCAACATTAATGGTGGTATTAGCATCTATCCTGAGCATCTTGCTACTGATGAGATGTTAGAAGTAATTAAGAGTTATTAGCCGTCATCCTGAGCACGAAGTGCGAAAGGATCCCTTAGGCTTCAATTAGCTTGATATAACTAGCCACCACTTCCCTAAGCCCAACATACACAGCATTAGCAATAATCGAATGCCCTATATGCAACTCAGAGATATTTGGAATATTAAGCACCGGAGCTAAGTTGCACAGAGTAAGACCATGTCCCAGATTGGTTTTGAGTCCAAGAGACTGAGCATATAAGGCTGCTTCTTGCAACCTCTCATATTCAGTAAAAACCTGATGCGGCAAATCCATAGCACTTAGCTTAGGCACAGTGCCTTTAAGTTTAATTGCGATCTGTTCTGACGCCATATGAGGCAGTAGCTGAATAAATAAATTAGCATAAGTACCTGTGTGCAATTCAATAAACTCAGCACCAAGTTCACGCGCAGTCTCAACTTGCTTCAAATCCGGATCCACAAAAAAACTAATCTTAGTGCCATTGGCTTGAATAGGTTTAATAAATTCACGCAAATAAAGTGAATTACGGCGCAAATCCAGTCCGCCCTCAGTAGTAAGTTCTTCTCGCTTCTCAGGAACTATGGTAGCGAGCTTAGCTTTAATCTCTAAGCATTTAAGCTGCATCTCTGCAGTTGCACCCATCTCAAAAGTCAGTCCCATCTTGCTTTCACGCAAATAAAAATCTATCTCACGCAGATCAGCATCATTAATATGCCTTCTATCTTCGCGCAAATGAATGGTAATTCCCGCAACACCAGTACCCTCTAGTAATTTAACTGCATCCAATGGCGTAGGCTCAACTGTGCGCCGGGCCTGGCGAATAGTAGCCACGTGATCAACATTAATATGCAGCTCTGGGGTCATTGTTGTTCTGGTTTAACCAAGCTCATTTCTAAACCCCTCGAATCTGAGGGGTTTATATTATATCCCAGCGCCTCTTGCACCGGTGCTATCATCTCACGAATTTCTTCAAGCTCAATGCTGTTGCGCGATTGCTTCTCGGAATTAGGCTTAGAAGCGGTATTCACTAACGGCATAGCGTTGATAATTTTGCGCATTTGCCCGCTAAGCGAGACTTCAGTGAAATCACAAATTTCTTGCATCTTAGTAGCAGGGCTTGCCATCAAATCTTCGAACTTCAGCCTAATATATTTGCGCGAATCCATATGCGAGAAGGATCTAAGTGCATGTTCGTGACAATCTGCCCACTGATAAGCGCAGACTCTAGCTAGAGATTTATTGAGATAGGCTTCGTAGTTCTCGGGAATAGAAAATTTCCAAACATCATCATCATAGTTAGTTATCGCTAATCTATCAGTTAAATATTTGCGGTAGCGATATTTAAATCTATCCTTATCGCGCCAAGCATTCATTAATGAACTTGTATTAGTCATACCATCACGAGTTAGGTGAATGAACTTAGCATCTGGATATAGTTTCTCTAGGAAGCTTATACGGTAAGCGTTTGGCGGGGTTTTATCTACTATGCGGTAATCTTTAAGGCATAGAGATTTGGATAAATAATTAGCTATATTAACGCTGTCATAAACAGGTGTTAAGCGTTCGCGCAACAATCTAACTCTACCCAACTGACCAAGCGCGTAAGAGTTGTAACTAGAATAATGATAGTGATTATCGAAGTATTGGCGATCACCTTCACGCACATCACTATTGCCTAATATGACTGTATCTGCTACCTCATCAGGATGGCGGTGATAGCGCTGCCACATATGATTAGACTCACGGTACAGCGACCAGAGTTCGCGGCTCTCACTAAGCAGCCTGAATACTATACTGGTGCCGCCACGATAGCAACCAATAATAAAAACCGGGGCTTTGATTTCAGGCGCCACGAAAAACATCAGACCGCCGCCAAAACCCTATAAGGACTGCTTTCTATCGGATTATATAAAGTATCGCGCTCGCGCGGAATTAACCTAGCACCTTTAATAATATTAATCAGTGTATCTTCAGTCATCGAGCGTTTGCGTGCACCCGCTGCAAAAGTTATACGCTCAGCCTTCACCGTACCATCTAAATCATTAGCGCCGAAACTAAGAGCGATTTGTGCAAGCTTCTCACCAAGCTGTATCCAGTAAGCCTTGATATTATCGAAGTTATCGAGCATAAGCCGCGACACTGCGATATTGCGCAGTTGGTCTACACCAGTTAGCGCCTTAACTCCGCGCTCAAGCAAATCATTACCTTCATAGTGACAAACAAGTGGAATAAAAGTCTGGAAGCCTTGGCTACTATCCTGCGCTCTGCGCAAAACATCCATATGCTCAACCCTTTCGTGCGGCTCTTCGCCGATGCCAGCTAGCATAGTAGCGTTAGTGCGCAAACCCTTACTGTGAGCGGTTCTATGTATTTCTACCCAAGTTTCAGCAGGGATTTTATCAGGGCACATCTCATCGCGCACCGCCCGCGAAAATATCTCAGCACCGCCACCGGGCATACTATCAAGTCCAGCAGCCATCAACGCATCAAAAATCTCAGCGTAATTCATCTTAGAACCATCTTCCTTGCGCGCGAACTGCGAGAAGAATTCTATCTCTACAGCGGTGAAAGCCTTAACATGGATACCCGGCACGTCGCGTTTAATTGCTTGAATTAATTCAGAATAATATTGAATAAGAGTTTTAGGATTAAGTCCGCCAACTATATGAACCTCTGTAGCGCCCTCACTGCGAGCGATATGCGCTCTATCAACAGCTTCAGCGATACTCATGGTGTAAGCCCCTTCTTCGCCGGGCTTGCGCGCAAAAGAACAAAAATCACAAGAACCAATGCAAACATTAGTTGGATTTAAATGCAAATTAGTATTCCACCACACAGTTTGAGTTCGCTCTGCCGCTTCTTCATCACTCAAGCCCTGACGCTTGGCAACTTCATAAGCCTTGCGCTGGCGAGCATAATTCGCTAGCTGTCCAAGCTCAAGTAAATGAGGAGTGGTGATAAGTTTAGTGCCGTCTTCTACACTAATGCGCTCAGTTGCTAGAACCTTCGTTGCAATACTAGCTAACTCATGGTCTGAAGCCGCGAGATTCTCTATAAAAGTTAGTGAGCTGGATTTAAAATTAAAAGTCACAATAGCCTCTATCACTATATGATAGCTAAGACTTCTTTCGAGGCAGTTGATTTGTCCAAATGCAAGGCATTTGCGAGCGAGGCGCCGGAGTTGACTGGGCTCGTCAATGAGGACGCCGAGCGAGCAAATCAGGTAATTGAGCTACGCTCAATTAGAACACAGCAGTTGGGCAAATAAGCTGCCTCGTGATAGACTTATAGATGTAAGTGGTAGTAGTTCCTTCATACAGCCAAGAAGCCCCCAGCGACCCAGCTATTAGTTTGCGCGCTGAGAGGACTAGGGCCGACGCCAAGTTCGAAGCTGCTGAAACTCAGCTAAGACCAGTTAATTTTCAAGAATATATTGGACAAGACAAGCTCAAAGAACTTCTCAAAATTTCTATTGGTGCGGCTAAACAACGCGAAGATATTTCTAGTCTCGGCCATGTACTCTTGTACGGACCGCCGGGCTTAGGCAAAACCAGTTGTGCTTATATGATTGCGCATGAACTTGGCACCGAAGCGAAGGTTTTTTCTGCACCAGCGCTTGAACGCCCCAAAGATATTATCGGTATCTTAATGTCACTTAATCATGGTGATGTGCTGTTCATCGATGAGATTCATCGCCTGAATAAAATCACTGAAGAACTTCTTTATCCCGCGCTTGAAGATTTTCAAGTGGATCTTAGTAGTGGTAAAGGCAGCTCCAGCAGAGTGATGCGCCTTGCTATTAACAAGTTCATTATGGTTGGTGCTACCACCAAGCTTGGCTATCTCAGTGCCCCACTAAGAGACAGATTCGTGCATATACATCGCATGGAATTATATAGTGATGATGAGCTCGCTTCTCTAGTTATGCGCAACTCACGTATCTTGGGTATCAGCACTAATACTGAAGCAGCTCTGGTGATAGCGCGCCGCGCTCGCGGCACTCCGCGTATAGTTAATCGTCTCTTGAGACTAGTGCGCGATTATGCACAGCATCATGGCTCTAGCACTATCACTGAAGAGATAGCAAATACTGCACTTAATGCTTACAAGATAGATCCTAATGGTCTTGATCAAATGGATAGACGCATACTAAGTACCATG
>JAYVUR010000174.1:0-13113 GCA_043787715.1 Candidatus Melainabacteria bacterium | reverse complement strand
TTCTTCTCTTCAGCCGATATTGGATCAGCCCAGTCAGCAGCTGGAGTATATGGGCGCGGAGAATAGACGGCAGTGTTGCAAGCGTCGTAGCCGATTTCTTCTACGGCGCGAACTGAGTCCATGAATTGCTCGTGGGTCTCACCGGGGAAGCCGACTATAATGTCACTAGTGATAGTAGCCTCTGGCATTAGTTTGCGTATATAGGAGATCAGTTCCATATAGCGCGCGTAAGTGTAGCGTCTCGCCATACGCTTGAGAACTTCATTATTAGCTGATTGTATTGGTATATGAAAATACTTAGATAGCTTAGGTAGAGCTGCCACGGTCTCAATTAGCTCGTATGTCATATCACTGGGGTGTGATGTCAAGAACTTAATGCGCTCTATGCCTTCGATGTCGTGAATCTCGCGCAAGAGTGCAGCAAGACTAGAGCCGATATCAAGACCGTAGCCATCTACATTCTGTCCGAGAAGAATAATTTCTTTATAGCCTTCGAGTGCTAGTGTTTCTATTTCGCGTTTGATTTCAGTGATGGGGCGCGAACGCTGGTCACCGCGTGTCTTAGGTACTATGCAATAAGTGCAACGATAATTGCAGCCGTAGATGATATTTACCCAAGCATGGTATTTAGTTTTGCGCAGAATAGGAAGTTCTGGAATATCTTCAGGCAGTTCTTCCCAGATTTCTATAACTCTCTCTGGCTTGATGTCGAGTTGGTTCTTTTGTGCTTGCAGCACTAAATCGGGCAGACGGTGAATATTATGGGTGCCGATTACTATATCTGCGCCCGGAGCCAGTTGAGTGACGCTCTTACCTTCTTGCTGGGCAACGCAGCCAGCAAGAGCGATTAGTGAACCGAGTTTGCGTTTCTTATCCCAGAGCCCAATGTAACTGCGCATCTTATCGACAGCATGCTCGCGAATAGAACAACTGTTAAGTATGCAGAGGTCAGCCTCTTCTCTAATATCAGTTGCTTGATAATCAATCTCATCAAGTAGCCCCAGCATACGCTCGGTATCAGCCATATTCATTTGGCAGCCTAGGGTTTGGATGAAGACTTTTTTCTTATGCACTAGGATTGAATTATATCAATCAGAGGCGATATGTTAATATAGTTTATTTGGTGGCTAATGCAGCGTAATTTTGACATTATAGTAGTAGGTGGCGGACACGCTGGATCTGAGGCTGCGCATGCTGCTGCCAAGATGGGTCTTAGCACTCTATTAGTTACTAGCAGCATAGATCAGATAGCTACTATGCCCTGCAATCCAGCTATAGGCGGACCAGCTAAGTCACATCTGGTCAAGGAGATAGACGCGCTTGGTGGCATTATGGGTCTTGCTGCTGATGCAACTTATTTGCAACTGAAAACTTTGAATTTGAGTAAGGGACCGGCGGTGCAAGCTTTGCGCGCGCAGTCTGACAAGCGCGAATATTCAGCTTGGGTGCGCCAATATTTAGAACAGACTGAGAATTTATGTATTTATCAAGCTTCTTGTCAGTCGCTGATATTTAGCGATGATTTGTATGATGGCTCTAAGGCTGAACTTAGAGTAATAGGTATAAGAACAAATCTTGATGAAGAGATCTTCGCTGAAGCTGTTGTGCTGACAGCTGGTACTTTTCTTGAGGGGCGGATTTTTACTGGTAATAAATTCGAGACGGCCGGGCGCTCAGGGGAGAAAGCTTCTATAGGTCTATCACCTTCTATTCGTGAGTTGGGGCTGCGCACTGGTAGGCTGAAGACTGGCACCCCACCTAGGCTTGATAGAAATACTATTGATTTTACTCAGCTTGAAGAAGCGCATGGTGATATTGGTATGGGGCTGGCGCCGAGTTATTTTAGTTATTTGCCTAATAGACCTAAGCGTAGAGAATATCCTTGTCATATCACTCGTACTAACTCTAATACCCATGAGTTGATTATGGCTAATTTGCATAAATCACCAATGTATTCTGGTGAAGTAGATGCTGTTGGTCCTAGGTATTGCCCTTCTATAGAAGACAAGGTTGTACGTTTCCCGCATAATCCTAGTCATCATTTCTTCTTGGAACCAGAGGGTTTAAGCACCAAAGAAATATATCTTCAAGGTTGCAGTACTAGTCTTCCAGTTGATGTGCAGTGGGATATGGTTCGCACTCTACCGGGGCTAGAGCGAGCGGTGATTACTAGACCTGCTTATGCGGTTGAATATGATTATTTTCCGGGGATACAATTCAAGCATAATTTTGAATCCAAAACTATTGCTGGTTTATTTATCTCCGGACAAGTCTTGGGTACTAGTGGTTACGAGGAAGCGGCGGCGCAGGGCTTAATGGCTGGTATTAATGCTGCTATCTACGCTAGCCGTCATAAGCCTTCTGGGATAATTAAACGGTGTTTAATTAATTATGCTAGTGCTCACGATAGTTTTGTGCTTGATCGTTCTTGCTCTTATATAGGTACTCTTGTTGATGATCTAGTCACTAAAGAAATCAATGAACCTTATCGCATGCTCACATCTCGCTCGGAGTATAGATTACTATTGCGCCAAGATAATGCTGACCGCAGGCTCACTGAGCTGGGTAGGCAGATAGGGCTAGTGGATGATTATAGATGGCAAGTATATTCTGAGAAGATGGATACTCTTAGCCGCGAGCAGAAGTATTTTAGTAACGTGCGTGTTGATAGTACTGTAATTATTGAGCAACTGGGTGAGGAAGATCCTCGTTTTATTATTAAAGGTTCTAATAAGGTTTTACTAGCTGATCTTCTTAAGAAACCAGAATTGAAGGCTGAAGATCTAAGACCCTATATTCATGCAGGTTTGACTGAGCATGAAATCAACAGGCTGAAAGAAGCCGATATCTATATCGATGATATTCGTCATGGTTTTGAGCTTGAAACAGAAATAAAATACCAGGGTTATATCCAGAAACAAGAAGCGCTTATTCGTGAGATGGATAAATACGAGCGCATTAAAGTGCCTGCTGGTTTCGATTTCAAAAACTGCCAGCAAATAAGTCTTGAAGCGCGCGATAAATTATCTCGGGTAGAGCCTAAAACTCTAGGTCAAGCTTCGCGAGTCGGCGGGGTATCGCCGAATGATTTGTCGGTGCTGTCGATTATTTTTGAGACGTCGAGGCGCAAGGCGGCGGTTTAATGAAGCCTAGTTTTATATGAATAGAGTTTTCTATGATTTGTCTTGGGTTGATTAAGCACCATTTACCATTTACTTTTTCGTAAAATCCAGCATTAGTTTTTCGACTTTGCTTGGCTAGGTTGGGATCAGTGTCGAAATAAGTTATTATGCCATCAGCTTTAGCTCCTGTGTGCCTGTTGGTAATTTTAATTGCTAGCTTGAAGTCGTTAATCCTTGCTTCGTCTGGGATATAGCTAAAGAGGGTTACATTATCATTGTTTAATTCTTTGGATCTTATATAAAACTCTACGGATTCATTTTCGCTTTCACGTCCGATAATGGTTCTTAGTCCCTCAAGTACACAGCTTGGGTGTGAGCTAATTAAATCTAATTCTTTTAGATACAAATCCTGTCTTCTTTGATGCAACAGTACATATAACGCAATTTCGAAAAAATATAAGTTGATTTTATTAATAAAGGATGATCTAATTGTTTCTTGGCAATCTGCAACACTGGTAAGTGTGGTTGGTCTTTTTGTTCCCGCAATTAAATTTACAAGGGGTACATAGAATAAACTGTTTGCAACTGAAGCTACGCGTGAAATCCTAGGATCGGTCAAAAAATCAAGACGTCTTAATTTTGCTAATTCTGGGTCTGGTAGTCCTTCAAGTTCTGGTTGCTTTTGTTCGAGCCCAGATGGTAGATATTGCGATTTGTTACCTAGAAGTGCAAGTGCTATTTTTATAGTGCTTGCTGCGGTTGCGTGTCCTACTCGGACATGTAATAATTCTTTAGCTGCATCTATTGCTTGGTTTTGGATTTCTGTTGGAAGACCCAGAGTACTAGTTTGTTTAAGATTAGACTCTTCTAGATCACCAGCTATTTTAGCTGCCATCATAGCTGATAATACTGAGCCTGCACAGGTTATAGCAGCTCTTCTTGATAGGAGTGGCGGGATTGCCATTGGTTAAATAATAGCAGGAATTATATTGCTTCGTGTGGAGGGTTGCTACGCCCACTTCCTGGGCTCGCAATGACCTTAACTCAGCTCCAGCACCGGCTCCCTCTCCATCATGCTTATAGCTTCAGTAGCTTTAGCTTGGATTTCAGGTTTAATATTAGGTGCCTTGGATACTTGCTTGCAAACATCGATAGTACGGCGCATGGCTTTTAAGATGTCGCCATCATCGAAACTTGAATCTTGCAGCAGTTCATCCCAGCTCATGCCTTTAGCCCAGTCTTCCACCATGGCTGAAAGATGCGGACCAAGTTCAGCAGATTTATTGATGCGATATTTACGCTGATCTTGAATAACTCTACGAGCAGTGCGATGAATATCATCAAAAGTATCGTACATCTTAGGATAGACTTGTGCTTTGTTTTGATCGCGACGACGAGCCTCACCAATAGCTAAGGCAGAGATAGCACTAGCAAACTCCGCTGGATTGAGTTTATCGAAGACATTGGTTTTCATTACTTCGGTAATAAAGAAAGAATTGTCAGATCTTAGTGCTGCGCAAGTCTTGCCGATGGCAGTTGGTTTATTATTGCTGTCGATATATTCCTTGTCGCGCAGGAGTGCTACTATATCAGCGAACTGCTGCCAGTAGATGCTAAGCCTGTTCTGGATTTCATTGTTAATATCTTTGGTTTGACGTTTGTAGCGCTTGCTCTGCTCGGCTTGCTTAGAACAAGGCTTCTGCTTAGGACAGCCATTACAAGGGTAATTCTGCGCTTCTTCAGTGAGAAAATGTATAGTTTCTTCTAACTCTTGAGCCGCTGGATCCATTTTCTTCTCGAGCTGTTTCTTGCGCATGCGGGTGTGATCTATGCGCGCTTGCATATCACGATAATGATTAAGATCGCCTATCTGAGCCGGGCACAGGGGATGCTGCAGATCTTGGATACGCTCTTCCAGAACCTTAAGCTCGTCAGTTAGTGGTTGCAATCCAGCGATAATCTGTGCTTGCCCGAAACTACTCTCGATAAGTGATTTGGTTTCTTCTAAGCTGTAGCGCTGCAGGAGGTTAAGCACCATCTCGTAACTAGGACTAAAATTACTACAAATATCTTCTGGTTTGGCGTTGGTAAGTGTCGCGACTTCACCTGCGTTCTGGCGGTTGTCCTTGATGGTGATGACATAACCCACTTCATCCATGCCCCTACGACCGGCTCTGCCAGACATTTGCATGAACTCAGATGGTTTAAGTGTGCGATGACCAGAATCAGAAATCTTAGAGATGCTGCTTATAACTGTACTGCGTGCAGGCATGTTGATACCAGCAGCGAGTGTCTCAGTAGAAAATACAACCTTGATAAGTCCTTTCTCGAACAACTCTTCTACTATCTGTTTCCACTGTGGCATTTGCCCTGCGTGGTGTACAGCGATACCCTTACGCAAGAGGCTAAGCTGAGGATGCTTCTGTAAATGCTGATTCATGAGAATAGACTCGTCTATAAGTCTATTAACATCTATGCTTTCTTGTTTATTAAGCAGGTTTACATTGGCGCAGGTAAGAGCCGCTTTATCACAGCCTTTGCGGCTGAATAAGAAATACAGCGCAGGTAGCATGTCTTTATTAGCAAGCTCTTTAACCACCTTGTCAGGTGTAGCTTCATTAGGAGCTTGACCGCCACCATGTTGAAATCTATTGTTTTTCTTCTTCTGGAATCTGTTGTCTTGATGTTCCTTGAGAACAGGATTAAGTTTGAGGTTGGGAGTTAATAATGGTACTAATTGTTCATCCTTGAAATAGAAGTAATGAAGTGGCACTGGGCGATGATCCGTTACTACCAGCTTGCAAGAGCCATGAATGTTCTCTATCCAAGTAATAATATCTTCTGGATTGTTAATCGTAGCGCTAAGACCCACTAGTTGTATGGATTTGGGGCTATAGATGATACTCTCTTCCCAAACCGTACCACGCTGCGCATCATTCATATAATGCATCTCATCAAGAATTACATACTGAAGCTCTGCTAGATAAGGATCAAGCGAACCGAAGCTAGTACCGTAAAGCATATTACGGTATATTTCAGTAGTCATCACTATAATCTTGGCGTCACGATTAGCAGAGGTGTCACCAGTAATGATGCCTACGTTCTTCTCGCCAAAAGCTTGGCAAAATTCTAGATATTTTTGATTGATCAAGGCTTTAAGCGGTGCAGTGTAGAAAGCCTTGCGGCCAGATTCGATAGCACATCTAATAGCTTCCTTGGCGATAATGGTTTTGCCGGCGCCAGTGGGTGCACAGACTATGACGCTGTGTCCGTCTTGTATATGTTTGATCGCGTCTTCTTGGAATTGGTCGAGCTTAAAACTGCGCTCGGGGCTAGCTGTCATGGTCATTTAGGGTACCTTTAAAATCTAATTCCATATTATTTTAGCCGTATATTAAGTTTATTTAAGGGTCTGTAAGTATTTTTTAACTATGTAATTACCGATTGAATATAGCCTGAATATCTAGGATTCTTAGACCTTTAGACTAAATTTTTACAGCCTCACTACAAGTCAGACAAATCCCTTCTTGTATAATCACCGGCTCGAAAAGCTTCCAGCAACGCACGCACTTCTCGCCGTTGAACTTCTCAGCCTTAATGCTTTGGTTTGTCGCTGCATGCAGCTTCAGCTCAGAAACTATAAACACCGCCTGCACCTCTGAGAGCACAGGTTCAAGTTTAGCTAGAGTTGCTGAATCCAGTCCAAGAGTAACAGTAGCTTCTAGTGATTTGCCTATAAGTCCTTGCTTGCGCAGTTCTTCTATGGATTTATTACTAAGTTCGCGCAGCTCAAGAATCTGGTCCCACTTAATTGCAAGCTCAATATTCAAATATTCTTGTCTAACACTAGGCCACTTAGAAGCAAGCACGGAATCTATCTCATTACTATGCTGGTAACTCTTAGTGTGAGCAGTGCGCACTGCTGCTGGCGTGAATTGATATATATCTTCAGCGAGGTGCGGCAATACTGGTACGAATAATCTATTAATAGTAGCTAGTAATTCAGTAAGCACGGTCTGGGCAGCACGGCGTGAAAGAGAATTGGTGCCGTGAGTGTATAGCCTGTCTTTAAGAATATCGAAATAGAACGCTGATAAATCTACAGAGCAGAAATTTTGCAAGAGTTGGTAATATTTGAAGAATTGATATTTGTCGAAATGCTGAGTCAATTCTTGCACTAATAATTGCAAGCGGTGCAATATCAGTCTATCCAAGTCCCAGAGCTTATCGTAGCTAACAGTGTGCTGAGCTGGATCGAAATCATGGAGATTGCCAAGTATATATCTGCTGGTGTTGCGCAGGTTGCGGTAGATATCACTAAGTTGCTTGAACATAGTGTCGCCTACCTTAATATCCATAGAGTAATCAACACTAGCCACCCATAATCTAAGAATATCTGCGCCGTAGTTTTTGATGACATCTTGCGGATCGACGACGTTACCGCGCGATTTAGACATCTTGTGTCCATGCTCGTCCATCACGAAGCCATGAGTAAGTACTGACTTATAGGGCGCGCAGCCATTGGTGGCAACAGAAGTTAGTAGGCTAGATTGGAACCAACCTCTATGCTGATCTGAACCTTCAAGGTACAAATCTGCTGCTCTGAATTTACCATTGGGTGATAGACGCTTGGCTACTACCGCTCTATGAGTGGAGCCAGAATCGAACCAGACATCCATGGTGTCGGTTTCTTTAACCAAATTCTCTGCTTTATATTTGCTAGCACTAGGTAATAATTCTGCGACGCTGCGCGCGTACCAAGCGCTTGAACCTTCAGTCTCGAATATTTTCGCCACATGCTCTATAAGTTCAAGATCCAGTACTGGAGCTGGGTTGCCTTGAGTATCTATCTTAGTCTTATCATAGAAAACTGGAATCGGCACACCCCAAGTGCGCTGACGTGATATGCACCAATCACCGCGCTCAGCCACCATTGGATAAATACGATTGCGTCCGCGCTCGGGAATCCACTCGACGCCATCTATAGCCTTGAGTGCTGCATCTCTAAAGCCATCGACGCTTGCGAACCACTGCTGAGTCGCTCTATATAGTAGCGGGGTCTTAGAGCGCCAGCAGTATGGATAGCTGTGTTTAATTTTGGCTCTAGAGACAAGCGCACCAGCATCTCTTAATAGCGCGCAAATAATATCGTTCCCTTCATTAATTACATGCAAGCCCTCTAGATTAATAGTAGTGCTTGCGCTTATAGCTTGAGTTTCGCCGCGCATTTTAAGTTCTGCAATATTATTCTTCGTAGTGTAAGAACCAGCTTCACTAGTGTAGTTGCCCTTACCATCGACTGGACAAATAACCGAGATGCCATATTCTTGAGCGACGATGAAATCTTCTTGTCCGTGTCCGGGAGCGGTGTGCACGCAGCCAGTACCAGCTTCTGTAGTTACATGCCCGCCAAAAATAACAGGGCTGGGACGATTATGTAGTGGGTGGCTAGTGATTGTGCCTTCAAGCTCAGAACCTTTTATTGCTGAGCCCACTGCTTCGATTTCAACCTTGGCATCTTTAGCGTAAGATTCAGCAAGTGCTGCCGCAATAAGAGTTTTGCCAAGGTCTATGCGCTCGACTATCGCGCCGGTTTTGTCTTTGATGATCTTAGTGGTTTTATAAACTTGATAGTCAAGGTCTTTACTAAGGCAGATAGCAAGGTTACCCGGGATAGTCCAAGGCGTAGTAGTCCAAATTACTATGCTTGTATCTTTAAGATCCTCTCTATTAGTAATTTTGAAGGCGACATAAATTGCTGTTGATGTATGTTCTTCGTTGTATTCTACTTCAGCATCAGCCAGCGCAGTCTCGGCGCCGTAGCTCCAATAGACAGGTTTAAGTCCTCTATATATGTAGCCTTTGGCTGCCATCTCAGCAAATACCCTTATCTGCTCAGCCTCGAAGTCTGGAGCAAGAGTGATATAAGGATGCTCCCAGTCGCCCAAGATACCAAGGCGTTTGAAGTTGGTTTCTTGTCCTTTAAGATTCTTCAGCGCAAAATCTTTGCATTTGTCGCGCAGTTCAAGCACGGTCACCGCCGCGCGTCCGCCTTTAATTTCTTTCACCACCGCAGTCTCTATCGGTAAGCCGTGACTATCGTAGCCGGGTATATATGGAGTCTTGTAGCCGCGCTGGGTTTTGTATTTGATGATGATGTCTTTAAGAATTTTATTTAGCGCAGTGCCGATGTGGATTTTGTCTGAACTTAGATAGGGCGGACCATCATGCAGGACAAAAAGCTCTTGGTCTTTTAGCGCATCAAGAGTTCTCTCATAAATATTCTCGCCAAACCACTTGGCTTGAAACTCAGGTTCGCGCAGCGGACCATTGCCGCGCATAGGGAAATCTGTCTGCGGCAAATCAATAGTGTTTTTGTAGCGGTTTTCTAGGTCGGTGCTGCTGGTCTCTGTGCTCACGGTTGAAGTTTAAATTATACGGTGAAAGGCTTGTTTAAGGTTTTATTCCTAATTATGGTCCTAATACTTGTTCGCGACTGTAATTTGGGTTTCCGTAGATAAATGCAGCAAGAGCTCCTGTGAGTGTTAAAGTATCGTTGCCCGCAAGGCAGTTTTTAAAATAGTTGACTAGATTGAGTAGCTGAGGGTTATTGGTAGGGGTTCCACCTCTTAAGTTTTCAGCTATCACCTCTATGTCTGTTCGATCGGCCCCTCCTGCTGGTAATGCGAAGATGGCTTGAGCTAGTCTTCTTTGATTTGCATCTTGAAGCGTGCGGACTAGATGAACGGCTTTTTCTCGCAAGAGTGTACCAAAGTAAAAACAGCGATCGACCTCTATTCTTTTGGGCTGAAACGCTCTTAACTCGCGTGGTAAACGCATATATACTTATTATAGCGAATCTTAGCCTTAAAGTACAATAAACCCTTGTGAGTTCTACCGGATACAGCCACCAAGAAGTCGAAGCCAAATGGATTAAGGCTTGGCTTGAGGCTGATTTATATAAGACTGAGATTGATTCTACTAAGCCAAGGTCCGAGCGTTTTAGCATAGCCCTGCCGCCGCCCAATGTCACTGGTGAGTTGCATATGGGACACGCACTTGGCGGCGCTATCCAAGATATATTAATTCGCTATCACCGCATGCTTGGTCATGATGTTTTGTGGCAGATTGGTACTGACCATGCTGGCATAGGTACTCAGATAGTAGTAGAGAAATCTCTCAAGAAATCTGAAGGCAAAACTAAACATGATCTTGGGCGGGAGAAATTCATCGAAAGAGTTAAAGCGTGGAAGGAAGACTACGGTAATAAGATTGTCGAACAGATGAAGACTCTGGGTTTCAGTCCGGATTATCAGCGCTGCCGCTACACTATGGACGATGCTTATGCGCGGGCGGTGCAGGCGGCTTTCGTCAAATACTACAACGACGGGCTTATATACAGAGGCAAGCGCATTACTAATTGGTGCCCGCATTGTCTTACTTCTCTTAGTGATCTTGAGATTAATAAACAGAAGGCTAATAAAAAACTCTATGAAATTAAATATTTGTTCGAGAATTCACAAGATGGCATGGTAGTGGCTACAACCCGTCCTGAGACTATGTTTGGTGATGTGGCGGTAGCGATTAACCCTGAGGATAAGCGCTTCGCTGCCATCACTTCCAAAATTAAGTCTGCACCTGGGTCTGTGCGGGTAGTAATTCCCTTCACCACTAAAGTTATCCCTGTAATTCTTGATGAGCAGGTGAAGACTGATTTCGGTACTGGCGCACTTAAGGTGACACCGGCGCATGATGCTAACGATTATGAGATTGGTAAGCGTCATAACCTTGAGCAAGTCGTAATAATGACTGAGCGTGCAGTGATGACAGGCGAGGTGCCGGCTGAATTCAGTGGACTTGATAGATATAAGGCTAGAGAAGCGGTGCTAGCTGCACTTGAAGCCAATGGTCAATTAGTTAAGGCTACTGAATACGAGCAAGAGAAGGACTTGCATGATAGGTGCGACACCGAAATAGAACCTTATTTAAGTGATCAGTGGTACGTCAAGATGAAGCCGCTCGCGGAACTTGCTCTTAAGACTGCGCGCGAGTCTAGGACTGCTTTTGTGCCTGAGCGTTACACGGAAATATACAGTAAGTGGTTAGAGAATATTCAAGACTGGTGTATCTCTAGGCAGATTTGGTGGGGACATAGAATTCCTATCTATTACTATGAGCTTGATGATGGGACTCAAGGATGTTTTGCGTCGCTTGATGGCACGCCGCCACCAGATATTAAAGCCAAAAACATTAGACAAGATGAAGACGTTCTAGATACTTGGTTTAGTAGTGCATTGTGGCCTTATGTGACTATGCAAGATGATGCTGAAGTCTTCAAGCATTTTTATCCAACTTCTATTCTTGCTACAGCTCGCGAGATTATTAATCTCTGGGTTTCGCGCATGATTTATTCAAGCGAGTATTTCGAAGGTGTAGAACCATTTAGGCATGTGCTTATTCACCCAGTAGTGCAGACTCCTGATGGCAAGCGCATGAGCAAATCCAAGGGTAATGCTATAGACCCGCTTGAATTGATTGAAGAATACGGTGCTGATGCTAGCCGCATGTGGTACGCCAGCGTTGGTGTGCTGGGTCCTCAGGACGTTAGATTCCCGGGGCGCCAAGACAAGTCTACTAAGAAATGGAGCTCGGATACTGTTGAGCAGTATCGCAAGTTCGCAAATAAACTTTTTAATGCGGCTAGGTTCGTTACTCTGCAGCTAGGTGAGGGGTTTAAGCCTGAGCCTTTATCTAAGCTTGATATAACTAAGCTTAAAGCCCCAGATATTTGGATACTATCTAAATTCAACACTCTTCTGCGGTCGCTAGAAACTGATTATGCTAACTATGATTTAGGCGCGGTGCAGTCTAAGATTTATGATTTTATTTGGTTTAATTACTGTGATTGGTATATTGAATTCTCTAAGGTAGATACCAGTACCGAGCAGAAACAAATTCTCTACTATATTCTTGAAGCTTCACTAAGATTGCTGCATCCGATTATGCCTTGTATTACGGAAGATATTTGGCAGGATTTAAGGATAAGATATGGTCTGGATAATAATATTATCCGCACCGAATTGAGCGCTAGAAGGCAGGCTAGTATTAGTTTTGCTAAGTATCCGCGTCAGGAGATCCTTCGCTTCGCTCAGGATGACGAGTGTAACGCTCAGGATGACGAGGTGGCTAGTGATGTTGAATTCGCCATTGAGATTATTTCTGCCCTGCGCAACGCCCGCCAGACTCTTGGTATCTCTTGGTCTAATCCTATTGAGCTGCATCTTAGCGCCGGCGTAACTGAGCGCGAAAGTATATTGAAGCTAGAAAGCTATATTAAATCAATCGCGAAAGTATCTAAGATAGTAGAAGCGAATACTGATTTACCTAAGCCGGTGAGCACTTTAATTGTTGGCGGCACCAAAATCCAAATCCCACTTGCTGGTCTGGTTGACCTTGCTAAACTGCGCGAGAATGTGGACCGTAAAATCGTTAATCTGGATAAAGACATCAAGGGTCTTGAGCAGCGTCTTGGTTCTGAGAATTTCGTTAAGAATGCTTCAGTTGATAAGGTGATGGAGACTAAGGAAGCTTTGGAGAAGCTGCTTACTGAGAAGGCTGTCTATGAGCAGGAGATGCTTGCCTTAACCAATCCTTAACCTAAACCGAGTTTTATAGATTAGTGGTAGCAAATCCTAGCAATTTAGACACGACTAAAATCGCGAGTTCGGCCTTAGATGCCGCTGCGCGCGAGGTGCATTTGCAGCATGCTTGTAATTATTTAAGACCGAGATCTAAGCCCAAGGGTTTTACAGAGAATAAATCTGTTGATGGTAAAAACAGCCAAAATAAAATTATCTACAGTACTCCGGGTAGAGCTCGTAGTGTTGAATTGGTTTTAAAAGATACTGATCTTAGAGCAGGCGTTTATCCGCAGCATAACAGCAGTGGTTGTTTTACTCAGAATATAGAACAGTTGCAGTCAGCTTCTTTT
>JAYVUR010000173.1:0-3014 GCA_043787715.1 Candidatus Melainabacteria bacterium | reverse complement strand
ACATTTTACCAAATATAGAATTACTTATTATTATATTATTGCAATTTTTGCTAAAATTCTTATAAATGCCTCAACAGAGCCATAAAATTACAGCCTTTGCTCTTATCTCCAGATCAGAGGCTATAGCCCAATTTGAGACTTCTAGCTCTAGGGGTATATTTTTCAGCTTGGAGCCCCATGGTTTAGCTTATAGACCAGAGATTAAGGCTGAAGTGGCTAATGTCTCCAGTACTCAGCGCAATACCGTTCTTGAGCATAAGGCCTCAGGGCGCGCACTTTGCCTAGTCGAGCATTTTATGGCTGCGGCTGCACTATCTGGGATTGATAGCCTTAAGATTCAGCTTAGTGCTGATGAACTGCCTTTTGGTGATGGTTCTGCTTTGTTCTGGCTGGAGGCTTTGAAGCCTTACGCCAATAAGATTAATAATTCTTCCATAGAGCTTAAGCGCGAGATTTATGTAGAAGATCCTAGTAATCCTCAGCGTAATATCAGAGCGATTCCTAGCAGGGAGAATTGTAGTATTAGCTACCTGCTTGACATGAGACATATAGTTTCACCAATAGGGCTAATGCAATATAAATGGCAGCTTGCTGTTGATAGCATAGAGGAGCTCGCTGCCGCTAGGACTTTTAGTAGTGAAGCCGAAAATAATATACTTGGGCTTAGCGGTATTGTACTTGGCTATAACGATAAAGACTTCAGCATGCCATTGAGACATCCACTAGAACCTTCTCAGCATAAGGTTCTTGATCTTCTCGGTGATATGTACTTATGCGGTATCAATCCGCTTAAAATTAAAATGCAAGTAATTAGTAATCAAGCTGGACATAGTCTTAATGTTGAGCTTGCCCGTCAGCTTGCTCTTAGCTGTTAGTATGTATTCAATGAGGCTAGTCTTATTAGCTTTTTGTTTTGTTTCTTTTATTCAGGTTGGCGCTGAAGTATTTGATATTAATATTAAGGGTGGACGTGAACTATCTAACTTAGCTGCTATTGAGATTGAGCTTGCATTCGAACCTAATTCCTTTATAGTGGATAAGGATTTTAGTATCAATTCCACCAATGTCCTATTCAAGACCGTGGATCAGACTCAGTCTATCTTGCGTGTTTTTTTTGATGCTAGCCCTGCTGAATCTGTTAAGGAGATTAATATCAGTGGTAAGTTAACTAGAGTTAATTTTAATGGTGAGATTAAAACAACTATTAAATCTCTTCACTATATATCCGATTTCGCTAAGCAAGTCGATCCTAGCCATATCAAAACTGAGCTTGTGCTTAAACCCGGCTCTGATGATGAGTCTATCCCTTATCTTGGTATTAGCAGCGCGATAATTCTTGGACCTAGCCAGCGTATGGCTTTCAACCCTATGCTTATTGCTATTGGTGATATTGAGACCTATGGTTTCACTCTCGACAAAAGCGTAGATCAAGTACTTATTAATGGCGTGAGAGCTAGATTCGTCTCTGACAAGATTATCGCTGCTACTGTGGAGATTCCGGCTGAACTGAAAGACAGCGAATTAGCTATAGAATTATTGGTGAAAGTACATGACACAGAAGTGCGCAAGAATCTTGGGGTGATTAAGCTAGTGGAGACATTCAATTGAGCAAAGTCATAGCTTCGTCATTGCGAGGAGTGTAGCGACGAAGCAATCCATTCAGCATAATCTTAGATTTTGCACTCGTGATTGACAGCGCAAAAACGTGACGTAAGTCACCTTTTTGCTAAGCTGCCACAGGCAATTTGGCACCAACAATAACTGCTAGATCACATAGACGATTAGAATAACCGTACTCATTGTCGTACCAGCTAAGTACCTTGGCTTGCTTGTCACCAATAACCATAGTAGTTTCAGCATCAATAATAGAAGAGCGCGGATCAGCCGCGAAGTCTATAGAAACTAGCTCATCAGCTTCGTAACCAAGTATACCTTTGAGTTTGCCTTCAGCAGCTTCTTTAAGAGCAGCATTGATAGTCTCTTTGGTAACTGGCTTCTCGAAGGTGTAAACGCAATCCACGACAGATACATTCGGAGTAGGTACGCGCATCGCGAATCCATTTAGTTTGCCAGCAAGATGCGGCAACACCAAGCTAATCGCTTTAGCAGCACCAGTAGTTGTAGGAATCATAGAAGTCGCTGCAGCGCGAGCACGGCGCGGATCGCTGTGTGCGTTATCAAGCAAGCGCTGATCTGATGTGTAAGAGTGGATAGTAGTCATGAAGCCTGATATCACTCCGAACTTTTCATCCAGAACCTTGGTCATTGGAGCAAGACAGTTAGTAGTGCAGCTCGCATTGGAAATAATGTGATGCTTAGTAGCATCGTATTTATCATCATTAACACCAACAACGATAGTGATGTCTTCGTTCTTCGCTGGAGCAGATATTAGAACCTTCTTAGCACCGGCTTCTAAGTGAGCTTTAGCCTTGTTAGCGTCAGTGTAGACACCAGAACACTCAAGTACTATATCTACGCCTTTAGCTGCCCAATTGATGTTCTTGGGGTCGAATTCTTTAGAATAAACTGACTTCTTGCCGTTAACAGTAATGCTGTCAGCAGAGGTTTCAACCGTACCTTGGAATCTACCCAAGATACTGTCGTATTTAATAAGGTGCGCAGAGATAGCTAAATCAGAGACTGGGTCGTTGATCGCTACCACGTCTATTTTATCTGAGAAGTTTTCGCAGAGAACTCTGAAGACGTTGCGTCCGATTCTGCCGAAACCATTAATACCAACTTTTACTTTTGCCATAACAGGATGAAATTATAGCACTGGTTTGATGGGGTTTTAGGGCTGCTTTGCTCAGTTGGATTCGCATTGTGAAAAATGCGCTCATCATCTTGTCGCTGACGGGAAAATGCTCGGGCATCAACCAAGGCATTCTCTAATAAGAATGCTCTTGGTTGATGATGCTCATGTGTTCGCGCCCCTTCGCATTTTCCCTAGCGCCTGCGACTCTTCGCTTGTTTTCACTAACGCTCACGCAAAATTCGCTGCAGCAGCCCTAAAA
>JAYVUR010000172.1:0-4014 GCA_043787715.1 Candidatus Melainabacteria bacterium | reverse complement strand
GTGCTTAGTCGGGTCAATGTATTCGAGCTTGCTAGAACTAAAATCGGTATTGATTGTCTCAGGCTTGCGGCTGGGCTCGATTCTAGCCGGACTGGTCCTAATCGCTGGGCGGCTGCGCCTAATGGGGCTGGGGTTGAGCTTAGCTGAGTTGATTTCCATATTGTCATCCTGAGCGTAGCGAAGGATCCCCATAACTAAGACGCAATCCCCTAGCTTAAGGTTCAATTAAGTATGCTTAATTAGCAGAAATTTAAGTTTCAGCTGCGCTAGAATATAGTAGTTCTAAGTACTTATTAGGGCGCTTGTGAGGCTGCTGGCAGCTTCTAGGGTAGTCCTGAGAGGTATTTACCGATTGATAACCGCTCCACGTTGTGTGCGCGGCTTATCTTATTAAGGCGGCATAGCCAAGTGGTAAGGCAGAGGTCTGCAACACCTTTATCCCCAGTTCAAATCTGGGTGCCGCCTCCAATATCGATGTACGTTAAATAAGTTAGATGTAATTTGCCGAATTCTTTTTCAAAAGAATGTTTTTACTAGTCCAGTCGTCTTTTTTTAATTCTAGGGTTTTATCAGTAATTTCTGGTTGGCTCTCAAAGTTTTTTATGTTTTCGATTTCTGAAAGTAGTTCAGAGTTATCATACCTACCATCATGCAAGCTTCTTATTATCTGCTTAATTTCACTACTTCCACTTTGTTTATAAAGTTCAATAAGTGTTTTTCTAACAAAATTAATATCAAGAAATATTGATAAATAATTTAGTTTTCGCTTTTGTAACCATGTTGAAGATGTAAAAATTCCATCAAGCAAAGATTTGGCATGTGCTTCTCTCTGAGACTGTAATTCTTCTGCTTTTATGTCTTTCTGGGCTTTTAATAGTAGTTGGTGTTTAGTACTCATGTATTAGTTTTGTGCAGCGACGAAACTCTTAATATGGTTAATAATCTTCATTATTGCAGAAATCAGTAAATCACCTAAGTCAGAGTTGCCATAGCTCTGCAATGATACTCTATAATCTTCTAGCTGTTTAGTGGTAGTTTCAAGATGTGATTTGTTGTAGGTCATTCCGGTGTGTACTTCGCCGTAAAAACCTGCAAAGGCTCCAGTATGTTTTTCAATAGTGTCTTTGCCTTGTTCTGACTGAAGATACTCATCTACTAAGCTAGCCTTATCTTCTGGTTTGTTCCATTTATTGGCTAACTCCCTGTCTTTTTCAAGTTTAGACATTAGCCCGTCTCTAGTATTTCTTGTATTACTGTAATCGTTGATGTAGCCATCCAGCACTAGGCATGAAGCTGTTAGTAGATCTTTGGCGCCAGCTGCATCTAGTGCGCTTGTCACATCTGCATTAATTCTAAGACCCAATTTTTCTTGCGTGCCTGCATGTGAAGAAATGGCTTTGGCTAATCTTTCTTGTATTATATCTACTTGGCTGTCTAGGTTACCAAAAGAGTTCCTTAGGTGATTTGCTACCGCTTGATTTACAGCTCCTACTTCACTCAAGTATTTGCTTCTATCCGCAGCTTGTAGATATCCATTTACTATATTCACGCCACGCATAACTCTGCTGTTAATTGTTGTCCCGCCACTGGCAGTTTGATCTATTGCTGATATTGTTTGTAGTCTTAATGTAGCTAGTTCTTTAACTTTACTTTGTGCTTCAACGGCTGCTACATTAATTCTATTTTCTGTTGAGTTTAGATTCTCTAGCAATTTATTTACTTCGATAGGTGCAATGACCGTTGTAGCGTTAAATAGTGTAGAGATGGGCGTTTTAACTCTATCTTCCCACTCTTTGATTTGCTTGTTGTAGACTGCTATTCTCGCTTCTGTGATTGCTACTCTCTCTTTGCTTGAGTCTAAGTGTTTTCTTATCACATCAGCAGTTAGTTTTACTACGTCTGGGTGGCCAGTATCTGATGAAGGATCTAGTATTATTGTCTTTATTCTCTCATTGACAGCATCATGGCTATCAGTTCCACCGAAAATCATTTCAATGGCTTTATCCATGCCAGTTCTACGTCTGAATAATTCTTCTATTCCGGGCGTTAGCTTGCCGCTATCATCTCTAATACTTAATTTCTTGAAGGCTTCTCTAATTGCGCATGCTTGATCCATTACTTGTACTTTACATTTATTAGATTGAGCTTCTATTATTGTTAATGATTTATCGATTGCTTTTTGCAATTCTTTGGAACCTTCTACGTGATAGCCAAGAATTTCATCCCCGCTCTTAATTTCTACTAAGCTAAAGCTGCTTAAATCGTGAATTAATGCTGCTTGATCCTTAGATATAAATACCGTTTTGTCTTGTTTGGCGCCATGGATGGACCCTGATACTTCTCTTAGTAAGTCTCTTAAGCTGTTAGCATCTAATTCTAGTTTTAAAAATCCAGAGCTTTCTTTAGTTAAGTAACCATTAAATTCAGCGATTGCATTTTTTAGAGCTGGTGATCGTCCTTCGCCGTCTCGACTCTCATAATTTTCAATTCCAGTGATTATTTTCTGTGCTGATCTAACTAATTCACCGTTGCGTTGCAATTTGGGTACTGCATTGATAAACATTTTGCCCAAGACTTCTTGAATTGCGGCAAATTCATCTTGCAATTCTTCGCGCATGATTCTCTTTTCGGCAAGCCCCCTAGTGTCTACGGCTGCTGTAGTAGGGCTTGATATTGGTTCTGCCAATATTGAATGAGGGTGTGTTAAGAACTCTGTAAATCTGTCTTGGAAGCTTTCTCTGAAAGCGGTCCCGACTTCTCCTGCAAACGAGTGATCAAAAGCTCCAAGTGTAGCTCTTAGTGATTCATCAAGGCTCATTCCATGTCTTTGCACCGCATCTAAAAATTTAGCAACAGCATTAAGTCTTGTTCTTGGATCTACTGCCGTAACAGCATCCTTAACATACGGAATAGCTTCTTTGGTGAAGAGGCTTAAGAATTTTGAATTTGCTTTTGCACTTAAATCAAGTAATTGATTTGCCAGATTTGCTGCTGTTTCTTTAAGCTCAGGGTTTCTAGCGTTAGTTGCTATATCAAATAAGTTTTTAATAGCTTGTCTGTCATTTAATATATCTGCTGATTTGTTTAGACGTGTATAATCAGATTTTTTTGCTAGTGATCTTTGAATTACTGTTAGATGATCAATCAACAGCTCTTCGCTCTTAATTCCTTCTAGTTGTCCATCTTTATCAACTTTGATTGATTTAATTGTTGTTATTGCATCATCTTCGCTTTTTTCTGGAATTTCTTTTACGGCAGCAGCAGCTAGTCTATTGTCTCTATAAAGCCTTCCCAGCCCTACAGCAGCGTCTACACCTCTTGCAATTCCATCTTTAAGTCCGAACATAATTCCACTAATATAAAGGCTGGTATTTACCTGTTTTGACACTAAAAAGGGGCTATTAAGCCCCTTTTACCTTATTTTTATTAGTTTGTACCTGAATTACTCAGCTTTTTTCTCTGCCGCCTTGGCTGCGGTTTCAACTGTTCCTAGTCCGTCTATAACGTCAGTTATAGTATCTTTAACTAGAGTTTCATCACCCTCGCCAGGTGTTTTACCTTCTCCAGTATAGGCTTTATCAAGTTTAGCTTTTACGTCTTTAACGCTGGTAGCGGTAACACCTAGAGCTTGGAAAAGTTTTCTAAGTATATCACTAAAACCTTTCATGACACTGTCCTTGAGTGAATCTGGTAACTTGGTTATATCACCATCATTAATTTTCTCTACTGCTTCCTTTTTAGCTTCAATTGATTTTAGCTTACCATCAAAGTGATTTGTAACTGTAGCATACTCACTGTTAAGTGATTTGAGACTCTGCTCATCTACCTTCGTCAAAGCCACATTTTGACCTGTTGCATGGCTGGCATAAGTTGATTTCTTAAGATCCAGCAAGTATTTATAGACTATTCTTAGTTGTTCATGCTGCTTAATAGCTTTATCTATTGGGCTTAAACTGTCTAAAGAGGTGTTAAGAGTTGTTAAGTCTGCCTCACCTAATCCTCTTCCACCGGCAC
>JAYVUR010000171.1:0-2823 GCA_043787715.1 Candidatus Melainabacteria bacterium | reverse complement strand
TACTCAACCAAGCCAGTAGCGTTGAGTTTATGTTTAAGTTTGCTGAGCTGGAGATACATGGCTTGCTCTGCAAAATTGTAGCCGATCTTAAAGCTGAGTTAAGATATTTGCGGTGATAAAATCATACGGTTATTCCAGCAAAAAGTTATAATTCGTTAAGTGAATATTAATAGCAAAGTCCTAGTCTTATTAGTTCTTAGCCTATGTGGCTGTAGTTTTATACATAAGAACAGTAGCCAAGTGCAGCTTGCTAATTCAGCTGATGAGTTTGGCTTGGAATCGCCGCTGGAAGCCAAGACCGTAGAAGGCACTTATTATATAGCCATAGCAGCGCCGTTGACTGGGCCCTATAGAGCACTAGGCCGGACTATTGTAGAGGGCGTGACGCTAGCTGTTCAGGATTTTAATAATAATCAAGATGCTAATCATAAAATTGGTACGGTGATATTGGATGATGGTGGCTTGGTCGCTGAGGGTTTGGGGCGGGCTGATATTGCCATAGCTCAGAGAGCGCTTGGAGTTATTGGACATCTTAATTCTGAGATTTCAGTTGAAGCTTCGCGCAAATATGCAGCTGCTCATATTCCACAAATATCACCAGCTTCTACTCACCCTAAGTTCACCGAACGCAGTGATGTGCGCGGCTATGTTTATAGAACTATTGGAACAGATAGGCAGCTTGGTGCTAGTGCGGCCCAGTTCGCGAGCGCTAACCCTAAATACAAAAAAGTAGCAGTGCTTTATAACGACAGGGCTTATGGTATTTCTGTCGCCTCTGAGTTTGTGCGTAATCTAGCTAAGGATAGTTCTAAGCAATTAGTCTTCTACGAGACTATTCCTGTGCGCACTACGGATCACAGTCAGACAGTGGCTAGGCTTGATGAGCTTGAGCCTGACTTAGTCTTTTTCGTTGGAGAATACAACGATGCTGGTTACCTAGTGAAAGAACTTAAGGCTAAAGTCCCCAAAGCACAGTTCTTGTCGGTAGAAGGTGCGCATAATGTGAAGTTTATTGAGATAGGGGGTAAGGCTGCTGAAGGCGCGATCGTTATTAGTACCAATATTCCAAACGAAGTAGCCACGCGTTATAAGATGCAATATGAGACTGAGGCTACTGGTTATGTCGGTAGTAGTTACCTTGCTGCGACTCTTTTACTTGAAGCTGCTAAAGCTAATGGCTATAAGTCTGGTCCAGGTTTAGCTCAGAAACTTATGGCTTCAGGAGTTTTTACCCCTAATGGTGATTTGCGTGATCCTCATTTCGTACTTTATAAAGTTGTTGACTCTAAGTTTGTAGCTCAGATCTAAGCCAGTCTTCGTATGGCTTGTAAGCTTCATCTACGCTGAGTGATAGCATCGCTGGGCACTCATAGCTATGTAGCTCTTGCACGCGTTGGATGAGCTTGCTGACAAGTCTTGCTTCGGTTTTGGCCAGCATTATAGTTTCTGTTGCTGAGCAGAGTTGAGCTTGCCATTGATAGTAAGATTTAATGGACGGATAGATATTTACACATGCCGCAAGTCTCTCGTTAATTAATATTGAGGCTGTTTTTTCCGCTGCTTCAAGGTTGGGAAATGTGATATACACAATCTTAATTAATGATGCCATAATTTCTAGTATAGCAGTCAGGGACAGTATCCTAGCTGTTTGGCTAAAGTTGAGCATTTTTCTTTAATAAATATTTGCCAAAAAATACTTGCAAACTTAGTGCAAGAATTCAAGAAAGGATATACAATCAATTCTTGTATGAAAAACATAAAAAGATTGGTAATGGCAACTCTATCAGTGCTTATTTTCTTAGGCGCTTGCAGTTCTAAGCATGAAGCAGCTACTGAAGAAACAGCTGCTGCTGAAGAAACAGCTGCTCCTGCTGAAGCTTCATCTGAAGCTGCTGCAGAGCCTGCTGCTGCAGCTCACCACTAATTAGTGGCCAAGTACCAAAAAAACCCGCCAGGTTTAGTTGACGCAAGTTGATTGAAGTGGCGGGTTTTTTATTTCAGATAATGAGTGTAATTTTAAGCCATCATATCCTCTAGCGGGTATGATGCGGTGTATTGCCGATTATCATACCCTAAATGAGTTATGATACTCAACTAGCACCACTATGTCATATCTCAGCACCAATAGCAGTGAGCTGCTCAAGCATAAGCTGGCTGAACTCAGGGCGCGTGGCATTAACCCGAGTACCAGTTCTAAACTTAAGCAGCAGTTTTCGGTTGAGTTTGCTTATAATCTGCTTGCTATGCAGGGCGCTAAGCTCAGTCTTGCTGAAGCTTATAAAATTGCAACTGGTATCAATGTCTATGCGGCAGTAAATGAGGTGCAGCAGTTTATTAATACTCGCAGTGCTTTGGATTTAATTATCAGCTCAGCATTGAAGGATCAGGTGCTAGAACAGTATCTGGTTGATGAAGCGGCTAAATTGATGGGCTTGAATAATTGCAAACTTGGTTCTACCCTTGCTTGGCTAAGAACTAATGATAGGCTTGAACACCCGGTGGATCTGGCGGTGGATTTTATACTGCAAGCTAGTGCTGAAGCTCCTCCGTCTCAGTATTTGCAGTTGATTTTGATTAATCATATATTGATGCGTGCGCGACTGCCGCTAACTATTATTCTTTATAATGATCGTAAGCGTTACACTAGACTGTTGAAGCTAGCTCTGGCGGCTAAGCCGGCTGGGCTGGCTGAATTGATTAACCAGTCTATATTGCGTTCACTGGAGACTGAGCTTGAAGCCACTGATCTGGATGATTGTCAGCGCTTGCATTTAAGCTTGCAAGAACTAAGCGAAGGCGCAGAATATTCTGAAGCTTATTTAC
>JAYVUR010000170.1:0-17373 GCA_043787715.1 Candidatus Melainabacteria bacterium | reverse complement strand
TAACCGGTACTGCACCAGAGTCTAGTGCTGAACTTACAGTAACAGTTTTGAAGATAGAGCCTGGTTGATAAACATCAGTCAGAGCCCAATTCTTAGTGTGCTCTAGAGGAGCTTCGTAATATTTATTAGGATCAAAAGCCGGATAACTAGCCCAACTATATATTTCACCGGTATCTACGCGCATAACTATTACAGTGCCTCTACTAGAGTGGGTTTGAGCAATGCGTTCATAAAGGGCATGTTCGACCATGGCTTGCAATCTAGAATCTATACTTAGAGATAATTTATTTTTTTTAAGTAGAAGTTTTTCGAAGCTAGCTTCTATACCTTGGCGAGCTTTGCCATAGAGATCTACGTAGCCAAGCAAATGAGCTGCTGCTGTTTTTTGTGGGTAATAACGCTGAGTGGTGCGTCTTAGTAAAAGCAGTCTAGAACTGAGTTTGCGGATTTGTACGGCTTGTTCTTTGCTTAGTTCGCGTGCAACAGTTTTACTGAAATTGCTATTGAGCATGGTATCTAGTTTGGCGGCGCTGATCTGATTGCGATTAATGATTCGCGCTAGGTTATAAGCTAGTTGTTGCTTGTTTTCTTTGGTGTCAAGTGGATTGTATTCAAGCGTGTATTTGCTGATATCTAGCGCTAGTACCTTGCCAAATCTATCAACAATATCGCCTCTGAGAGTTTCAGCGATTTGTCGATTGTGATTATTGCGGACTTCTGTTAAATGCTTACCATGTTCCAACACTTGGAATTGTAGTAGGCGAACAAGAATTGCAGCAAAGCTAACTAATATAAAAATTTGAAATAGGCGATAGCGAAAATTGCTCACAGACTATATATTAACGTGACTATGTCATTCTGAGCGTAGCGAAGAATCCCTTGAGAGTAGCATAGGGGGGTCCTTCACTTCGTTCAGGACGACTAATTGAGAGAAGAATACGAACCAAGCCACTTATAAAAACTAAAATGCAGCTGAGCTTTACGCAAAGCTTGATTGACTTTATCGTCTTCTTTGTGACCTTTAAAGTCTAGGCAAAAACTATATTCACCAAGCTTGGTGCGTGAAGGACGCGATTCGATGCGAGTAAGATTAATTCCAGCATCACTAAAAATCCTTAGTATCCGTTCAAGACTACCAGCCTCATCTACGGTTTGGAATACTATACTGGTTTTGTCCTTGCCTAGTGGCGGACTGGCGCGCTTAGAAATTATCCAGAAGCGAGTTTTATTATTCGCTTCATCATTAATACCACGCGCTATCACTGTTAGGTTATAGAGTTTGGCACACAGTTCAGGGGCAATCGCTGCATGCTTAGGATTCTTAAGCTGAGAGACTTTCTCAGCGGCTTGGCTGTTACTAGAAGTCAGCTCGAGACTGGCATTGGGGCAGTGTTTGCGCAAATAATCACGGCACTGTCCGAAGCTCATAGTATGAGCATGCACGCCGGTTACGTCTATAAGTGCTGTCTGTACGGGAGCTAATAAACAGTGATTGATATCAAGAGTATATTCTTCGCTAATATAAATATCATTAGATCTTAGTAGCGCATCAGTGGTTTCATTGACGCTACCAGCAATAGAGTTCTCGATAGGGACTATTGCTATATCGTATTTATCTTTCTGTAAATCCTCGATCAGATCGGTAACGGTCTTGGCACCGATAAGTTCGCCTTGGCGCTGGAAAACATCTAGCGCGGCGATATGACTATATGAACCTTCTGGACCTAAATATCCTATTTTCACAAGTAATGATTGTAGCGTATTAGTTTTGCGAGCTATAGGGGAGTCGCAGCGAGAATTTGATGAGTACAGCGTAAACAAGCGAAAAGCCGACGAGCTAGCGGCAATGGCGAAGGGCGACGAAGGGAGCACAGCAGCAGCGAGCGTTCTGCAAAGCAGAATGCCGCTTGCTGCTGCCGAGCCAAATTGCCGCGTTAGCGAGGAGGTGATGAGCGCATTTTACGCTAGTGTGAATTCAACTCGAGCTAGACTCCCCTATAGCTCGCAAAAGTTAATGGCTACAATATTAACTATCGACATCACCACACTTAATTTATTACTTAGAGACTACGACGCTAAAATCTTCGCCGAGCTAGAACCGGTGCTTGTGCAAATGCGACTTAAGTCTAATGCGCTTGCTGCTAATCTTCAGCGCTGTTTTACTAAGTTTAGGGATACTGATAGATATTTGCGTGCTTATCAAGGTGAAATACTAAGTTCTAGCGAAAAAGAATTAACGCAAGACGAGTTTATGGTATTTCGCGAGTATGTGCGTTTACTGCGCAGCTGCACTATTATGTGCGGCAAAGAAGTTTCAGGGCAATATAAAAAACTATTTATGGACTTTTTTGCTGGAAGGCGTTTAGACTTAGCTAGGGAACTCGGCGGGCATGAGGCTTCTAGCAAACAAAAAAACTAATATAACTAAACTGCTTAGCTATGATGCCAGCTGCTTCGATGGCACTGATACTTTATTAATTGGCGTTGATGAAGTTGGCAGGGGTTGCATAGCTGGTCCCGTGGCTACAGCTGCTTTTGCTTATGATATTAATAGTCTTGAAAAACTTGCTGGGCATCAGGGTTTGCAAGCACTAAACGATAGTAAAAAACTTAGTGCGAGACAACGCGAAGAAATAGTTGCAGCTCTTGCTGAAATATCAAGTTTAAGTTATGAGGTGAATTTCCATACGGCGCAAGATATAGATAGTTATGGCATCGTGCATTGTATTTGGCAGTCGATGTTAGCTAATATTGAAGCGATTTTAAGCAAGGCTAATAATTATAATAAAGTTATAATACTAGTGGATGGACCGCGTAAAATCAAGGGTTTTGAGCGCTTAACTCGACTAGTTGAGCAGCGCACTATAGTGAGGGGCGATGGTATCAGCGCAGCGATTGCAGCAGCGAGCAATATAGCTAAAGTTGCGCGCGATAAATATATGCAAGAGCTTGCAGCGAGCCATCCTAATTATGCTTGGCATACTAATGTAGGTTACGCTACTGAGCGGCACCGGCAAGCGCTGCATGAGCATGGACTTACTGAATATCATCGCAGAAGTTTTGTGCAGGGGCTGCTAGCGCGCGAGCAGAGTTTAGTACTGAATTAAATGATTAGATTTATAGAACAAAACTTTATTCTTGTACTTGCTTGTAGCTTAGTTGCAAGTTATTTCGCGCCGGGTATTAGTGATTATTTGCAAGCGAGTATTCCTTTTTTATTAGCATTGACTATTTTTTTTATGGGCTTGAATTTGGAGTTCGAGGATTTGCTCCTTACTGTGCGCAAACCTAAGGCTCTTATAGTTGGTATTAGCGCCCAGTATTTATTTATGCCATTAATTGCTTTTGTTGTGGCTAAGAGTTTTGCGCTGCCAGCGGAGTTCGCTATAGGGCTGATGCTGGTTGGCTCTGCGCCCGGTGGGGTGGCATCTAACGTGATGGTTTATTTAGCGCGCGCAGATTTACCACTCTCTGTTGCTATGACTTTTGTTTCTACCTTCATAGCTCCAGTAGTGATGCCGGTGATGCTGCTTATCTACGCGCAGAGTTGGGTGAAAATTGATTTTTGGACTTTACTAAGTTCGGCAGTTGAACTTGTACTCTTGCCAGTAATTCTAGGGGTGTTGTTTAAGAAATTCTTCCCGCAGTTTTCTTTGCGCTTGAATAAAATTACGCCGATGCTAGCGATACTAGCGGTCTGTTTAATAATTACGGTGATGTTTGATGTAAATTATCAGAAATTCAATTCTTATGACCCGGGTTTAGTAAGCGCGGCTAGCATCGCTAAAATAGTAGCCGCAATTATTACCCATAATGTCCTAGGTATAGTAGCGGCTTACTATTTTGCTAGATTATTTTTGCGGGACCCTCGCCAATTAAGAGCCATTGCCATAGAAGCTAGCTTGCAGAACGCAGGCCTAGCTATGGTTCTAGTTAGTATGCACTTCGCGCCGCTAGCTGCTGTGCCTTGTATGTTCTCGGCGATTTTGCATTTGATATTTGCGGCGACTCTTGCAGGTTATTGGAAGAATCATTAGTTAATTCTTCTTCCAACTATGCACTAACTTATAGCCCGCCGGCACCACGAACAGTGTCAGGAAAGTAGAAACTATTAATCCACCGATAACCGCTATGCCCATAGACTGGCGCGATTCGGCGCCGACACCAAGTGCTAGTGCGATAGGTAGAATGCCAAGCATAGTAGCTATCGCCGTCATAAGTATAGGTCTTAGCCTGCGCGCAGAGGCTTGAGCAATGGCTTGATCCAGCTCTAGACCGCGCTCGCGCAGCTGGTTGATAAATTCGACGATAAGAATACCATTCTTACTTACAATACCAATAAGCATAATCATACCGATTTGGCTGTAGATATTTATGCTGATGTTTTTGAACTGTGGAATTACGAACTGCAACCAATCTGGAGCGCCGCTGCTGATTAATAATCCAGTTAATAGTGGGAATAGCTTGAATAAAGCAAGCGAAGCAAGTGCTCCAGCTAAAGCTAGTGGCACGGTAGTCATAATGATTAATGGAGTGATGAAGCTCTCGAATTGTCCAGCAAGAAATAAATAAGCAAACAATAGAGCAACAAAAAAGCCAAAAAACAAAGCGAGGTTAGCATCTTTAAGTTCTTTAGAGGTACCGACATAATCGATTTGCATATCTGCTGGTACATTAGGCATTGATTTAATCACTGAGTGCGCCATTTCTTCAAGCTCATCAAGCCCTTGAGCAGGAGTGAAACCCGGTTTAGGAGAGGCTCCTATGGTAACAGCCTTCTTGCGGTTGTGGTGATTCAGTTCTTCAGCACCGATAGTTTCACTAATACTAATAAAATTGCTTAGCTGCACTAGATTACCTTCTTGATTGCGCAAAGCTAGTTCGCCGATTTTTTGTGGGCTGTCTTTCTCTTCGCGCGGCAGAGTAACTATAGTCTTATAATTTTCGCCATTGACATTGAATTCTGTAAGGTCTATGCCGGTGAAGAGAATCTCTAGCGAGCGCGCTATATCCCTCATATCAATACCAAGACTAAGCGCCTTGTCGCGATCTACATTAATAGAGAATTCTGGTTTATCAAGACTGAGGTTGGATTTGGCAAATAAAATACTAGGCAGTGAACTGGCTTTAGCAGTGATAGCACCGGAAGCTGCGACCAAGAAATCTTGATCACTACTCTTAATTACTAGCTGTATCGGCTGCGCGCCGAAACCGCCACTAGGACCAGATTTAGGTGTAATCGGCAGTATGAAGGCTTCTGGAATATTACCAAGTATAGGATAGAGCGGACCTACTATGGAGAAGACGTTACGCTTGCGTTCTTTCCAATCTGTCAGTCTTGCAACGATAATTCCATCTGTAACCTTACCGGGCGCATCTAAGCCCCAAGCAGCTACGCTAATTGCGGTTTTAATTTCAGGAATAGCAGTTAGTATATTTTCTACTTTGCGTATTTGCTTGTCTAGATAGTCAATATTACTACCGCGCGGTGCTTGAACAATGGTGAAGAAAACACCTCTATCCTCATCTGGAATAAAATCCTTGGTATTGAAATTATAGAGCAAAACTATAGCAGCAGCGCAGATAGTTAGAGCTGATATAACGATGCGCTTAGGATTAGCGAGCAGTTTGAGCAATAGAGCTTGGTATTTATTTTCTAGACCGCGAATTTTAATAGGACTTTTTTCTTCATCAATAGAGCTGCTTTTAAGTACCTTAGAGCTGAGCATTGGTGCCATACTAAGCGCAACGAAAGCAGATATAAGAGTGGCGAAACAGAGCGCAAAAGCAAACTCTGACAAGAGTCTACCGGTTATGCCAGTCATAAAAGCTATGGGCAAGAATATAGAAATCAAAACAAGAGTAGTAGCGATAACAGCTAGAGTAATTTCGCGTGCACCTTGCTTAGCTGCTTCTCTTGGCTTAAGTCCGCGCTCCAGCGAGCGGTAAATATTCTCAACAACAATAATAGAATCATCTACTACTATACCTACAGCAATAATCAGACCCAAGAGCGTCATCAAGTTCACCGTGAAGTGCATAGCCTGCAAGGCTGCCATAGTACCAATAAGACTAATAGGAATAGCTAGTGCTGGGATAATAGTGGCTCTAAGATTACCCAAGAATAAGTAGATGATAATAAAAACAAGGAAACTAGCGATATAAATACTGTTATATACTTCATCAAGACTTAGCCTAATAAAAGTAGAAGCGTCGTAACCCACATCTAAATCTATATCTTTGGGCAGATGTTTTTTAAGGTCAACAATTTTTGCTTTAATATTATCAGAGATTTCTACGGTGTTAGATTTGGCTTGCCTTAATATGCCGAGCCCAAAACCCTGTTGACCATTGAATCTTATGAAACTCCTGTCGTTCTCGGCGCCCTCTAGTACGGTGGCAACGTCACCTAATCTAACGCTGCCATCTGCTTTAAGAGTAAGCATTCTATACTCTTCTGGGCTTTTTAATTGCGCGGATAATTTGATACTAAATTCTTTACTTTTGGATAATATACGACCCGCTGGCAGTTCTATGTTATTAGCTTTAAGCGCTTTATCTACATCAAGAACAGTAAGACCATAGAAAGCAAGTTTCTTGGGATCTAGTAACACTTGAATAGCTCTTCTTCTAGCACCACCGAAAATAACTTTACTAACACCGCTAACTGATTGTAGGCTATCTTTAATCTCACGATCGACATAGTCGGACAGATCCAAAAGGTCTCGCTGAGTGGATTTGACCATAATCCACATAATTGGCTGCGAGTCGGCGTCGGCTTTGGCGATAATCGGCTCTTCAATGTTATCTGGTAGCTTAGCTCTGATGCGCGAAACTTTATCACGAATATCCTGCGCTGCTACATCTATATCTCGTTCAAGCGTAAATTCAACTATAATCTGGCTCACACCATCACGGCTAGTAGAAGTCATAGTACGAATACCTTCTATGCCGCTCAGTTCTTCTTCTATAATTTCTGTAATCTCACTCTCAACAACAGAAGCGTTAGCGCCTGGATATATAGTAGTAACAGTAGTTACCGGTGGGTCTATATCAGGATACTCTCTTACTGGTAGATTCCAGTAAGCAATCAAGCCTACTAATAGAATTAATAGCGAAAACACGGTCGCCAAGACTGGTCTATCTATGGATAGGTCTGATAATGAGAATTTGTTCTTGTCAGGTTCTTGCATTATTCTTCAGCAATAGGATTAAGTTTGGCTCCCGGATAAATACTATGCAAGCCAGCATAAATAACCAGATCACCATTACTGACACCAGAAACTATTTCGACCATACCTTCATCATTGCGAATACCAGTTTTGATGGCTACACGCTGAGCAATTAATCCAGAATCGACTTGTTGTCCCTTCTTATAAGAAGCGCGCGCAGATTTATTATTAGTGGCAGCAGGGTCTTTAGCGGCAAGGTAGATATATTCTTGCCCTTGCTCTAAGTAGATAGCAGTTTCGCGCACTACGATATTGGAGGTGTGTTCTTCTATAGATTGTTTAACTTTAACGAATTGATTAGCCTTAAGATTAGCGGCGGCACTATCATCTATGCGCGCTCTTACTAGTATCGCTCTGGTTTTAGGGTCAACACGCGGCGAAATAAAATCAATATAGGATTTGATAATCTTGCCGGGTTCGGCATCATTAGTGACTTCTACCACTTGTCCTTGTTTAACTAAAGGAATAATTTTTTCTGGGATACTATAACTTACTCTGAGTGGGCGGTTTTTCACCACGTCCATAATCGGATCGCCGAGTTTCACATAGTCACCGGGATCTATATATATCTGCCCGACCACGCCAGAGATGCGTGAGCGAATCTCAAGATTACTTATAGTTGATTGGGCTTTTTTGAGATTAGTTTGGTATTTAACTAGCTCTTGATATGAAACCGCACCTTGCTCATATAGAGCCTTGAAAGAATTATAGTCATTCTCTGCTTGATCCAAATCAGCGCTAGCATCTTCGCCTTTGATTTTGGCTAGCACCTGACCTTCATTCACCCAAGAGCCTTCGCGCGTGTATATATATTCAACTTGTCCTGCGCGCTCAGCTGCCACTTGCACTTCTCTATCGGCTTTGAGTTCGCCTACCGTCTCAAAGCTCCTTGCGATATTAGATTTAGTTGCAGCTTCATACTTCACTGCTACTGGTCTTGCCTGCATTTGCTTTTGGCTGGATTTGCTGCAGGCGTTAAGTATTAATAAGAGACTGAATATATAGAGGTAGCGCATGGCTAATATCAATTATATGACAGAATGTTATGCATTTACGTCGCCTCGCGATGACGGACGGAGAGTCCCAACGCCAGTATCATCAGAAAACCTGAGAGCACTTCAGCGTCTCCCCACCAATTTTCAAAGCAACCTTCAATACTAATAGCAATAAAAGCAGCAATAAAGGCTACTGAACTTTTGCGTTTAATCAGTTCCACGAAGCTCCAGAGGTAAAACGCCAGCCAAGTGCTAAAACCAACTATGCCTTTGCGCACCAGTTGCTGCAAGAAAATATTATGCATATGGGTGAGTTTAGTATCCATGCAGAGATAAGGAATTACTTCACCAAGCCCAAGCCAGAGAGAGTTAGATTTATTAAGAGCCCAGGCTTGCAAATTTTGCTGCCATAGTTCAAGGCGGCATTGCATGCTATTAGTGCCGAGCAGCGAACTGGGTTCTAGCAGCTTCGCGAATTTGCGGCGGAAGCGCTCAGCAACTGCCATTGCGCTAGCTAAGCCTAGAGAAATAGTAACTAGTGATAATAACTTACCGCGCAGGTTTAGTGCTTTACTAAAAACTAAATATATAAGAAGACCGGCGACGGTTCCGATTACGGTTGATCTTTGACCAAGCGAGAATAAAGCGAAAAGCTCGATAACAAAAGCTATAAAATAAGTTCTGCGTAAATTAAACCAAGCACTGCGCTCTGCGTTTTCTAAGCAATATAAAGTAGTAAATAAAGCGAATAATAGTAATGCTGAACTGGTGAAAGGTTGTTTTTGTATGCCGTAGATGCCTGGTTCTGGGCTAGCTATTAAACCAAGTACTTGCAGAATTATTATAGTGCCGAAGAGGCCGCCGCCAGTAGCTAGGATTTTTGCGCAGTGGTCTGGGGATCCTTCGCTTCGCTCAGGATAGCAAAAAGGAGCCTTATGGCTCGTTTTTGCGCTGTCAACGATGGGTGTATAACGCGGAGGTTCTTGTGTTGAGCGGGGCGCCCCTTTGTGGGCGCACAATGATGAACTAATCCAAAACCACTGAATATAAGTACTGATGATGCTTTTGAGTGCGCCGAGTAGATTGACTTCGGCAATAGCAGTGCTAGTAAGAGCGGTGATAGCATGCACTAGAAATAATATATTTAGTATGCGCAGTTTGGGATTATAGAGAGGTAGTTCGCGGCGCGCAATAGCAATTAACCAAATTATTAAACCGGTAACTAGGAAAACGCTATGCAGAGTAGCACCAATATATCCGCTAATTACGCAGGCTAGAGCTAGATAGAGAGATAGGGATTTGAGCTTAATGTTCAATGAGTTAATTATAGGTTATTAGCTTGCCAAGTTGAGATTTTGCACTCGTGGTTGAGAGCGCAGAAACGTGGCGTAAGCCACGTTTCTGCTATAAAGCGCAAAAACGACCCCATGGGGTCGTTTTTGCTTTCCCTTGGAGAGGAAACTTCTTACTTAACTCTGAGAAAATCAGGGATATCAAGTAACTCATTAGTATCCTTGCGTATCTTCATTTCGCTACGCGGCTCTGGAGCGCTAGTAGTGATTGATGTTCTCAGTTTTGATTTATCTAATTCTTCTTTAGAAGGGAAGAATAGATTATTAGGACTAACTGCCGTTCTAGCTGCTGGCTGTTTGCTTGCAGATTGAGTGTTAGTGCTGCTAAAACCACTGCCGAAGCTTAAATAGAAAGGCGATTTCTCTTTAGCGTTTTGTGCTGGTGATCTTTGACTATTCTCTACAGTTTGGAAACCAGTAGCGATAACAGTAATCTGAATCTCGCCTTGCATTTTCTCATCGATAACAGCACCGACGATGATGTTGGCTTCATCACTAACTTGATCGTAGATAGATTCTGCAGCTTCATTAACTTCATGAAGAGTAAGATCTCTACCACCAGTTACATTAAAGATGATGCCAGTAGCACCCTTAATAGTGCTCTCAAGTAATGGTGAGTTGATCGCTTGCTTAGCAGCCGATACCGCTCTACCTTCACCACTTGCTCTGCCCATACCCATGATGGCATTGCCAGCGCTGCGCATCACGCTCTTCACGTCTGCAAAGTCTACATTAATGAGACCAGGAAGATTGATGATGTCACTGATACCTTGTACTGCTTGAAGTAGTACATTGTCAGCAAGTTTGAAGGCATCTTTCATGCTGGTTTGACGCTCAGTGATTTCTAATAATCTATCGTTAGGGATTACGATTAGAGCATCAACTTTATCTCTAAGACGCTTAATACCTTCTTCAGCTAATTTAGCTCTACGGCGACCTTCGAAGCTAAATGGTTTGGTTACTACTCCTACGGTAAGTACACCCTTCTCGCGAGCGATATCGGCGATGATCTCTGAGCTGCCAGTACCAGTACCGCCGCCCATGCCGCAGGTAATGAATACCATGTCAGCAGACTCTAGTGCATGACTAATATCGTTAACACTCTCTTCAGCAGCCAGTTTGCCGGTTTCGGGGTTGCCACCAGCACCTAGTCCGCGTGTTAATCTTGCACCTAACTGTAATTTGTTAGGAGTTTGCGCTATTTCTAGTGCTTGCTTGTCTGTGTTTGCGATCCAGAACTGAACATTAGATAGTCCAGATTGAATCATGCCATTTACTGCGTTTGAACCAGCGCCACCAGTACCGAACACCTTGATGTTGGCACCAGCTGTTACATCAGCAAACGGTAATCCTTGCTCATTATTTTCCATTATTACTATTCTCCTCTCCTGTTTTTGCTCTCCAAATTCCTCTCCATGGGATTTGTTTAGAACTTTGGCTGGGTTCCCGTATCAAGTTCCCAATTAGATCAGTAAAACTGATCGCCATTTCACAGCATAGTACTGGTGGCCCGGGCCGTCAATAGCTAAACTACTAAAAAGTTCCCGAATCTTTATAAAAGAACTTTAATTTTTGAAACCCTTGGTTTTGGGTTTTTCACCTTTTTTAGGGCTAGGACCTGAGCTTCTACTAGCACTGAGTTGCGGCATGCCGCGCATACTTGTCATAGCAGCTAAAGGATTTAGTTTAGCCATAGGATTAGAGCCCTTCATCATCTGCATCATAGGCCCCATATTATTGAAGAGTGCGAGCATCTTAGTGAACTCACTAGTCAGTTTATCGATATCCGTTTCTTTAAGACCAGAACCACTTGCAATACGACTGCGGCGACTGCGCGCACTAGGATGCTTGCTCAATAAATCTGGCTTACGTCGTTCATCTATGGTCATACTGGAGATAGCAGTCTTGAAGTTGCGCATTTTATTTTGGCTTTCGAGCATCAAAGCCTCTTGCTTACTACTATTGATCCCGAATTGTTTAAGCATAGAACCCATACCCATCATCTCGAGCATCTGACTCATATTGCCAAGCTTGGACATCATGTTTTGCGCAGCGATGAAGGTCTCATAGTTAAAGTTTCCGCGTAATAATTGTTCTTCAAGTTTCTTCGCCTCTTCAGTCTCAATGTGCTGCTGAGCCTTCTCGACTAGCGATACTATATCGCCCATGCCAAGAATACGGCTAGCCATACGCTCTGGATGAAAAGCCTCAAGATCTTCAAGCTTTTCGCCGCAGGCTGCTAGTACTATTGGTTTGGCACAAGCTTCTACTATAGAAAGAGCGGCACCTCCTCTAGTATCGCTATCAAGTTTAGTTAGTATCACCCCGTCTATAGTGATCGCGCTGTTGAAATTAGCAGCGATGCGGGCGGCAGCTTGACCGGTTAAAGAGTCGAGTACTAACAATTTGCTTAGGTCTTGCTTGGATTGCTTCCTTATATATGTCTCGAGTTCCCGGAGTTCCTGCATGAGTTGGGGGATTGCCACGCCAGCTTCGCTGGCTCGCAATGACGATTCAGGTAAACGCCCTGCAGTATCAAAAATCACTAAACCATAACCCTGCTCCTTGGCTAGCTTAAGAGCATAGTCAACTAACTTATATAAGTAGGCAGATTTGTTGGCGACATGAGCATCGCTAATAGTACTAGGGTCTATGCCGGCTGCAGCTGGCTCAGCAAAAGCAATCTGGGCTTGCTTAGCTAGTATTCTTAGTTGGTCTATGGCTGCTGGTCGCTGCAAATCGCAGGGAACTAATAAAGGTTTTTGGGCTTGATGCTTATAAGCGAGCTTAGCGGCTGTGCTAGTCTTACCAGCACCTTGAATACCTAGTAGTAATATTTGCTGATAATTAGTTTCGCTGCTTCGCTTGCCCAGAAGCTCAGTGAGCGAGTCCTGGACTATCTTAATAAACTGCTCGTAAGGTTTAAGACCTCTAAGTACTTCTTGTCCGAGAGCCTGAGTCTCAACTTTGCTTATGAAGGACTTGGTAGCCGCTAAACTTACATCAGCTTCAAGCAAAGCACGCTTAAGGTCGGTAATAGCTTGCTTGATATTAGTCTCGGAGATTTGTTTTTCACCGCGTAATTTTTGCAGTGAATCTTGAATGGTTTCGCTGAGGGATTTGAACATCAAGGACTAATTGTAGCCCAAAAGGCTTGCTGATAGCCAGCAGAGGGTAAAGATAACAGTAGCTGTGTCTTTTGTGCTGTGATTCAAAGTTCTTGTCATTGCGAGCTCGAAGAGCGAGGCATAGCAAAAACATGCCACAAGGCATGTTTTTGCGCTGTCAACCACGAGTGTAGAATCTAAGATTCTACACTCGTGGTTGCTTCGTCGTGCCTATGGCACTTCTCGCAATGACGAAAGTTGCACTAGTATTTTTCATTTTGCTCAGAATGACGAGCATAATGAGCATGAGCAAATTTTTATCTCCATAATTAATTGAACGCTGATTAGTTATTAGCTTGGAACCCTGATGGCGATTGTTTTTGAGCTGAATAATTGAACAGTATTTAATTTATTCAGTTTTGCTTGCCTTTAATCTTGCGCAGAGCTACTATTGTCTTAACGGCTTATGAGTCCACTAGAACTTTTAGAAAAAAACAGCGCAGTTGGAAACATAAAGCAAAGCATCGCGTCTTCAAATAGTGTCGAAGAATCTTTAGTACTTGTTGCTGATCGAACAGCTAGGGAAAGGGACAATGAAGAACAGTTCGAGGCGTCGATGTATTACCGCAACAGTAGCAACCAATATAACTACGATTATTATTATCAATTAAACCTTAACGCTATACCTCAAGAGCAGGTAGCGACTGAGACAGAGCAGCCTACTGCTAAATATAAGCGTGGGGTTCAATTTAGAACCAAGTTTTGGACTGTGTTGAGCATGGTGGCGCTACTGCCTCTGTTTAACAGTGCCTTATATAACGCATATGCTCTTAGTAAGAATATCGCTCAGCAAGTGGTTCTTGGTAATAAACTTAAAGCGGTTGTGGCTGAGAAGCAAGATCTTGAAACTAAACTTAAAGAGTTTAGCTCAGATAGTGGGCTTAAGCGCGCGATTAAACAAGAGATGAATCTTGTCGAAAGCAATGAAATTGTAGTCAAAATCGTTCAGGACTGAGCCTATTTGTCTACTTGCAATATTGCTCTTATAATGAAAACTGATGTCCAATATTGATAACGCTTGGTTAATAGCACTATATCCGCTCGCGAGCGCAGTGCTAATTATGTTTTTTGCGTACCGGTCGCGAACTGCTTCGGCTCTCTTGTCGATAGGCGCAGTTGCCCTCGGTTTAGCGCAGTCGTTAGCCTTGTTTTTTTCTGGTGCGGTGGCAGCAGAGAAGAATTTTAACTGGATCAAAGCCGGCGATTTTCATCTTGAAGTTGGCTACCTTGTCGATCATCTCACCATTGCGATGCTAATCACGGTCTGTCTAGTGAGTTTCCTTGTGCAAATTTACACCCACGGTTATATGGATGAGGATCCGGGTTACACTCGCTTCTATTCTTATTTATCACTATTCACCTTCTCTATGCTTGGTTTAGTAGTGTCTTCTAATTTATTTGAGATGTATTTTTTCTGGGAGTTAGTGGGTGTTTGTTCGTTCTTACTAATTGGTTTCTGGTGGTACAAACCAGCAGCGGCACATGCTTGCAAAAAAGCATTCGTCGTTAACCGTGTTGGTGATGCTGGCTTCCTTGTCGGACTCATCATGCTTTATAACGCGACCAAAGATTATTGGACTAGCGGTACTAGTCTTGCTAATAATGTGGCGACTCTGGGGTTTAATCAGTTGCGCGAAGCGACTGAGTGGGCTATCGCTCACAATGGTCTAGCACTTACCGGAACAGTCTCAGTGACAGCGCTTGGGCTATTAATATTTATGGGTGCGGCGGCTAAATCAGCGCAGTTCCCTCTACATATATGGTTGCCTGATGCGATGGAAGGTCCTACACCTATATCAGCACTAATACACGCGGCGACCATGGTGGCTGCTGGTGTCTATCTAGTAGCGCGTGTGTTCCCTATTTATTCTATACCGGGTGCTGAAGCGCTTACGGTTATTGCTTGGGTTGGTGGTATCACTGCGATATTCGCAGCGACTATCGCACTCACTCAGAATGACATCAAGAAAGCGCTTGCCTATTCTACTTGCTCGCAGCTAGGTTACATGGTGATGGCTGCTGGTCTTGGTGCACCGGCAGTTGCGATGTTTCATTTGATTACTCATGCGATGTTCAAAGCGATGCTGTTCTTAGGTTCGGGCTCAGTTATTATGGGCTGCCACCACGAACAAGACATGAATGAGATGGGCGGTCTGCGCAAATATATGCCAATCACTGCTTGGACATTTTTGATCGGTACCTTGTCTATCTCTGGATTGCCCTTTATGAGTGGTTTCTGGTCCAAAGACATGATTATCGCTCAAGCTTGGCAAGTGTCAAAACCATTATTCTGGGTTGGCGTGATTACTGCTACTCTAACTGCGTTCTATATGTTCCGTATCTACTTCAAGACCTTCGAGGGTAAGTATCGCGGACACGTGCACCCACACGAGCAACCTTGGTCGGTGACTGTACCACTTATGGTATTAGCTGTGCCTTCAATAGTGCTTGGCTTCTGGGGTTCACCGTTTATGGATTTCGCGGTATTGCGTTACCTCGACCCGCATTTCCACTCGCATATGCATCAAGGTCAAGCGGCGATGGATTTCTTCTTAGAGGAGATGAATCAGCCATTCGGTTATTTGCCGTTCTTGGCTTTCGTTGTCGGTGTGACGATTTCGTATCTAGTCTATGTCAGCGGTATGGGCTTGAATAAATTCTTCCGCAATAATGTCAGCGTGCTCTTCAAGGGTTCTGAGAATAAATGGTATATCGATGAAATTTATAACGTTGTAGTTGCTTTCTTTATGTCTATATTCAGAGCGACTTGGGCATTTATTGATAAGTTCATCATCGAAGGAATATTTATTAATGGGCTAGCGTGGCGCGGTACTGAGATGACTGGTGAAGTTCTCAAACTCACTCAGAGCGGGCGCGTGCAGGCTTATATACTTACTATGATTGCTGCGGTGGCTATTGCTGTGGCGGTGATGGTTTACGCGGTATAATAGCTAACCTATGGTTACTATGCGTAAACACCGAGTATTAGCGTCTCTAAGATTAGTGGAGATGCCTACTTACGCCTTTGGGCAGCTTGATGAAATCAAACTCGATCTTATTAACCAAGGCAAAGAATTAATTGACCTGTCGCTCGGTTCGCCAGATCGTCCGACCGAGGATACGGTGCTGCAGGCGCTCACCGATGGCATGAAGAAGCCGCGTAATCAGCAGTATCCGATATTTAGCGGGCAGCCAGCTTTCAATCAATCAATTGCAAAATATTTCAAGAAGCGTTTCAATGTTGAGCTTGACTCTAAGAAAAATGTTTTGCCGCTGCTTGGTTCTAAAGAAGGTATTGGTCATATAGCTTTCGCTTATATACAAGAAGGTGATGTGACTATAATTCCTAGTCCTTACTATCCGGTGCATATGCGCGGCACTATGCTTGCTGGCGGGCATGTCTATGAGTTGCCGCTGAAGCCTGAAAACAACTTCGTCGGTGATCTTGATGCGATTCCTGAAGATATACTCGAGCGCGCAAAGCTACTGATATTGAGCTATCCGCACAATCCTACTGGTGCAGTGGTGGATAGAGCGTACCTTGAGAAAGCAGTGAAGATCTGTAAAGAATACGGCATTATTCTGATGAATGATTTTGCTTATTGTGATATTTGGTTTGATGATAATAAGTGCCCATCAGTATTAGAGATACCTGGTGCGATGGACGTGGCGATTGAGTTTCATACTTTCTCGAAGACTTATAATATGGCTGGTATGCGTCTTGGCTACGCAGTCGGTAATGAAGAAGTGGTGCACACTCTCTTCAAACTCAAAACTAATCTTGATTATGGTGTCTGCATGGGTATTCAAGAAGCTGGTTCTAAAGCGCTTGAGCTTGGTGATGATTATCGCGAAGAGATACGTGTTGAATATCAACAACGTCGTGATTTGGTTGTGCCAGCTTTGCGCGCGATGGGATTAGACGTAAGTAATCCAGGTGGAGCGATGTATGTTTGGATTCCGATTCCAGATGGTTATACTGACTCATTTGATTTCGCTCTTAAGCTACTTGAGGCCACTGGAGTAGCTTTAGTGCCTGGACTAACCTTCGGTAAGTTCGGTGAGCGCTATGTGCGCTTAGCCTTAGTGCAGAATCAGGAAAAATTAAAACTTGCTATGGCTAAGATGAAAGATTTTCTAGCTCGCTAATTGTATAGTGCTTGAGGATTGAGTCTTGGGCTTATTGAGAAAGGTTCTTATTAGTGAGACTATTGCAAACTATTCTCATTAGCTGGATTTTTCTGGGTCCTTTGTTAGGATTAATTCATGTTGAGAACGGGAATAAAGACAGAGTACTCAGCTAGGAGAGAAAAATAAATGGCATATACAATTGTTTCTAATATTTGTGAAGGCGCAGCGGATTGTATCCCTGTTTGTCCAGTAGATTGCATTAAGTGGACTGAAAAGACTAATACTAACGGTCACAAGTATCCATATATCGATGCTGATACCTGTATTGATTGCGGCGCTTGCATGGCAGCGTGCCCAATTCCAGGTGCGATACTTGATGAGCACAAGCCTGAACTACAGTTAATCTAAGTTTTAACGATTCGGTTTCAGAAAGCCACGGCCCAGAAGGTCGTGGCTTTTTTATTGGTCATTGTGAGCGAAGCAAAGCAAAGCAAAC
>JAYVUR010000169.1:0-1501 GCA_043787715.1 Candidatus Melainabacteria bacterium | reverse complement strand
TTGAGATGAAGTTGAAAAGCATACTTACATGGAACTCGTTCTAAGAAATATCTCAGATTGGGATCTAAGCTCTGAGCTGATAATTTAACCTCAACAGCAAACCAGGGTAAATCATTCTTCAGAAAAACAAAATCAACTTCATGCCCTTTGGTATCACGAAAATATCTAAGTTCGGTTCTCAAACCATAATAATCTTCAAGCCAATGACTAAATCTAAGTAAGTGCAACGCTATTAAGTTCTCGAAGCGAGCCGCCTCGTCCTCAACAATAGCCCAATCCCAGAAATAAAGCTTTTGCTCCTTCTTAATAGCCTTAATTTTTTTGAGCAGTTTAGTCCCACTAACTGAAGGCAACCTAAAGCAAGCATAATTCCTCTCAAAAATTTTAATCCAATCTCGCACAGTCTCGAAGCTCAATTCTAAATCCTCTCTCAAGCTATTAATTGATAGGTTAGAGCCAACGGTGTTAGGCAATTGATAGTAAAGCAACTCCATCTGATCAAGCAAATGCACTTTCTCTAAATCACGAATATCCTCGCGAATTAGCCTTGCACCATAACCCTTACGCCAACGTGCAGCCACCCGACTAGAACCCGAAAAAAAAGGTTCTGGAAAACCACCAAGCTTCATCAAATCAAGCAAGACGCTTTGTGACTCCTTCTTAAGCACAGGAAACTCTGTAAAAATATTTGTAATATCATCGTTAATCTCTAAGCCGAGAATTTCTGAATAAGTCAAAGGATGCAATTGATGCAAAAAATATCTACCTTGCAGTGAATCACCACCTCTGCTATAAAAATCAAGCTTGGCGCTACCAGTCACCAAAATCTTATGCTGCTCACCAAAAACATCGTAATGCCCCTTAAGCCAGTTACGCCACAACCTATACTTATGCAACTCATCAAAAACCCAAAGTTCCTTGTCACGCTCAAGCTGAGATTGCATTATGAGTTTACGATCTTCCGCTAAATCCCAGTTATAGTAACGCCCAGAATAACTCTCAAGCAAATGCTTAGCAATAGTAGTCTTGCCACACTGGCGTGGCCCAGCCACAAAGACCATTTTAGTAGCTAAATCTTGCTCAATAGCCGAATTAATACGCCTGAACTTCATGGGTATATTTTAGATTATACCCTAATTTTTATCTATATATTTTAGAGTGCACCCTAAAATCTTACCGCGCTATACTCTTAACCTCTGCACAAATCTTAGTCTTAACCATATCCCAGCCAAGATCTTGCTTGAGCATATTTGGCTCAGCCTGCTCCTCAGCATCAACAAAATCTACCAAACATCTAAGTGTATGTAACCTGTTAGTCTCAGGGTATTTCCGCTCGGTTAGAGTCAAGAGCTGTTCTAGGGAGTATATCTCAAACAAACTATAAAGATCATAAAAATCACGCTTATAACCTCTATCCTCAAGTGCTTTGATTTTCATCGTAGCTATATCTTCAACAGAAGCTAGTCGCAGTGTCAATCCCCCCAAACTTAAAACAACTTAG
>JAYVUR010000168.1:0-3721 GCA_043787715.1 Candidatus Melainabacteria bacterium | reverse complement strand
TATTTTAGTTGATTTGGGGAGTATATGTGTTTCTGAGAAGTCTTTCCATTTTTGAGCTAGTTTTTCAAAATTGCTTTGTGATTCGGTCCCTTGCTCGTTAGTATTTGTGTTTTGATTTTTTGGTCCGCCGGTCGCTAGATTATTGCCTTCGCCGTTGTACGGTCCATCTTTGGCTAGATTGTTGCCGACACCATTTAATTTGGGTTGACCATTGGCTGCAAGTTGAGGACCATCCGTTGATTTATTATTTGGGCGGCTACCATTTATTGATCCATCAGTATCCAGATCAGTAGGTCTAATTTCAATTAATTGGGCGCCAGTATCTCTGCGGCCATAATCTGGCTTGATAATAGTGGGGGCAGCAATAGTGGCTTGGTTTTGCAAGTTTCAATACTATATTTTGATATATTATGACACATTAAATGGTTAAGACATACTAGATTTTCTCTAGTTCAAGCAAAGCCGTATATGTCGGCAGAATATAGAGTTTGCGAGCACTTAATTGGGCGTTTTTGATTGATTGTTTAAGGGCTGAAGCTATGGCGGGCAGTGTTTTTAGTCGCTCAGCTTCTATCCCAGCATAGTTAAGCCTCAAAGCCATATCCTCCGCTCTATGTCCTGAGCAGTAGAAGCGAGCTTGTTTAAGTCCTGCTAAACGCTGCCACTCAGCATCCCAGAGCCAGGATACATCTCTACCATCAGCGTAGTTATCATTAATAGCTATAAGAAAATCAGCTTCTTGATTATTTTCAAGTAGTTTAAGTACTTCAGTGCATCCGGTAGGGTTTTTGATAAGGAAAGTTTGGCTAGCGACTCCATTGATGACTCTAGTTTCAGCTCTACCGAAATTGCAGTGATAGTGATCGACGCTTGCTTTGATTTGCTCGGCATTCAATCCAATTAATTCAGCGGCTGTTGCAGCAGCAGCGAAATTATAAGCGTTATATAATCCGGGTAATTTAAGATGTAGCTGATAGTTTTGTGAGCCGCTCACCGTGATGTCGCTACCCTCCAAGCCTTCATGCTCTACTTTGATATTGGTGGTTCTAGCATTTTTGTTTATTGCGCAGACTTCATTATTGCTATCAAGATTGGATATTTTTGCGGTTGATTCTACGGTGAATAAATATCTCTGTTCAAGTTGAGCAGCTAGTTTGATTACCCGCTTGTCGTCAGCATTTAAGACTAAAGCTGGAGCTGAATCCAGAGTTAGATAGGAGGCTTCTATACCTTTGTTAATTAGCTTTTCGGTGCTATCAAGCTCACCAAACCTATCTAATTGGTCACGATATAAATTAGTAACAATAATTATTCTAGGTCTCAGGGCAGCCGTAATTGATGCTAATGCCGCTTCATCGGCTTCGATAATGTAGTGAGGACTTTTAAGTTTGCCAGATAGATCCGTGTTAAGTGCGAAGGCTGTGACTACTCCATAATGCAAGTTAGCGCCATGATGATTACAGGTGAGATGGCTATAGCCATTCTCTTCTAGCATCTGTTCTAGTATTCCTGTTGTCGTGGTTTTACCATTAGTGCCAGTGACTACTACTGAGACTGTTTTGATCTGTTGCTTGAATGCTTTTTGATTTATTTGTTCTTTGAACTGTCTAAGTAGATCAGGATATATCGCTAAAGCTATGCGTCCGGGTAAGGCTGAGCCAGAACCAAGTCCAAATATCTTACTCAGCATTGCTGTGCTTTTGGCAGCTATAGTGGCTAGTGCTAATCTTAGAGACATTATCCGGGCGGCCAATTATGATTACGTCCGCCTAATAAATGCAAGTGCAGGTGTGCTACCGTCTGTCCGCCCTGCTTGCCAGTGTTAATTACTGTCCTGAAGCCGGTTTCACTGATACCAAGTTCTTGTGCTAATTCCCTAGCCCTATAAAGTAATTCCCCCAATATTGCTTTATTTGCTTCTCTTAGTGAATCGTAATGAGTCTTGGGTATTAGTAGTATGTGAGTGGGGCTGCTAGGACTAATATCATTGAATGCTAGTATCTGCTCGTCTTCATAGACTTTGGTGGCGGGGATTTCGCCTTTGATAATTTTGCAAAATATGCAGTCGGGCATGTCCTCATTTTAATATGCTTTTGCATATTAATTTGTGCCAGTTGTTTTGCTTTGCTAGCTGGCAGCAGTAATACCCCGGGTGCTAAGTGCCCGCAACGCGGTTGGTCGCTGTTGCCGGGTGCTGTTGCGAAGCAACGGCCGGCAACCTATCTCGGCTTAGCGCAAGTTGAGAGGCCTTGCGGGCACGTGCAGAGGGGTATTGACTGCGCCAGCCTGGCTAGTATTACTTAACTGGCACAAAGTTCGCTATGTTAATGCCATAACCCTCGAGTCCGTGAAATTTACGGGGTTTGTTGCTCAAGAGTTCAATATGCTTTAAGCCAAGATCAGCCAATATCTGTGCGCCGACACCAAAATCTTTAAACTCACCTAGATGTTTAGCGCTATCACGATAAGAGTTTGTTTGACTACCCATTGCTTGCAAATAAACTACAATGCCAGAGCCCTTAGACTTAATACTGCGTAATGATTTAGCTAATAAGCTTGAGTGCTGACTCATAATACCGAATAAATCTTTACTACTATTGGATTGGTGTATACGCACCAGTGCTGGTTCTGGATTAGATACTATCTGATTAAGATCGCCATAAATGAATGCCAAATGCTCACTGTTAGATAGGCTATCGTGATAATTATACACCGTACAATTATCGTCAAGCCTAGTTTCTTGTATTCTATGAACAAATCTTTCGCGTTTAAGTCTATATGAGACGAGATCTGCAATAGTAATGAATTTGAGTTGATGCTTAGTGGCAAAAATAAATAAATCATCTCTTCTTGCCATCTCACCATTGGCTTTAAGAATTTCACAAATTACACCACTAGGTTTAAGCCCAGCTAATCTAGCTAAATCCACTGCTGCTTCTGTGTGTCCAACTCTGCGTAAAACACCACCATCAACGGCTTCTAGGGGGAATATATGTCCGGGTTTATTGAGGTCTTTGGCTTGGGATTTATTGTCTATAGCTACTTGAACCGTAGTAGCTCTATCTGCTGCACTAATACCAGTTTTAACTCCATGTTTGGCACTAGCATCTATGCTTACCGTGAAGGCTGTGCCCATAGAGTCTTTTGTGCTGACCATCTGCTTAAGACCCAGCCTAGCGGTACTACTAGAATCTAGAGCTAAACAGATTAAACCCCTAGCTTCTGTTGCCATGAAATTAATTAATTCAGGACTGATTTTCTCTGCTGCGCAAATAATATCGCCCTCATTCTCTCTGTCGCTATCATCAGCAACAATAATCATATTGCCAGCGCTAAGCTCTTGTAGAGCTGATTCTATGGTGTTGAATTCATTTATGAGTGATTTCATTTATTGAATTAGATCTGATCTTACCATGCTTAGAATAATGTCTTAATGATATCTAATTTAGTTCTTAACCTCGGCTTAACCTAAATCAGGTTTACTGTGGCATGGAACCAAGCAACAAGTCAAAAAAACTCCCTAAAGCCAAGATCAATTCTGAACTTCAATTTGGTAAAAATGCTGCAAGCGAGCAAATGTTGCTGGTAACTAGGTTCTTTGAGTCAAATAGCCGTAAGGATAATGGCTTATATGCTTCAATGGCATTGGATCTTTATAGAGCGATTACTTGTTATAGATACTACGATAGTTTGCAAGAATTTCTTGATACTAATCCAGAGC